>CAKSLR010000001.1 GCA_934467435.1 uncultured Eubacteriales bacterium
TGCTGCCGCCGATGGCGACCAGAAGCAGGCAGGCGATCCAGTGGTCATAGGTGGAAATATACTGCTCAAACGCCGTGCCGAGAAAATAACCGATGAGCGGCATGAGCACCTGAAAGGCGCCGAACCAGGCACCGCAGAGCAGCAGGTGCCGCGCCTTGACGCGCCCGACGGCAAGCCCTTTGCAGACCGAAACGGCAAAGGCATCCATCGATAGCCCGACGGCAAGCAAAAAGAGTTCCGCGATTCCCATAACAAAAAATCCTCCGAAAAAAGAAAAAGTGACAAAAGACGACCCCTGCATGGCAGGGGTCGTTTTCTGTGCAGCAGTGATTATCTGCCGAGGAAAGCATACAGAATGGTCATGAGCGCGGCGGAGAAAGTACCGACCGCCACGAGGATGTAATACACCTTCATCTGCCATGCGTGCCGGTCAAAGAACCAGTAGATCACCGGGCTTGCCGCAAATGCGAGGATGGTAACGATCATGAGGAAAATGGCAAGGAAGTGCGAGAAGAAGAGCGCGTTGCAGAGGGCATACACGCCAAAAAGCAACGAAAACGCCATCAGGATGTAGCAAAGGGCGCCGGTCAAACGGAAGCGACGCTCGGAGAACACCGATGCCACAAAGAAAAGCAGCGAGAAGAGGGCGATGACGCCGAACAGCACCCAGCCGCAGACGATGGAACCGTTTTCATACAGGTCAAGCCGGATGAGAAGCAGCGCAAGGGGGGTATAAGCACCGAAGATCGTGAAATAAACCGAGGCATCCGCAAACCGCTGCAGAACCGGCATCTTCGGAAACTGATAGCGTAGGTACGACAGGGCGAAGAACGCGCCGCACCCCAGCCCCAGTGCCAGGGGGGACCAGACATATGCCGCCCCGAAACCCGCAAGACGGATGAGCAGCAGAACCATGGAAACCAGCGCCACACCGCCGCCCGCCAGACAGGTGATCTGATAAAACTTCTTGTCGCCGGCAGCCACTTCTGCCGGTTTGGTCGGCTTCAGACTTTTGAGAAAGGACATAAAAAAACACCCCCGCAATACGGTTAAAAATCATCAAGTAGTTCTATTATACAACATAAAACCCAAAATGGCAAGCGGTATGCGAAAAAAATTTGTGAATCTGTGCGAAAAATTTCCGCCGCGCCCGTTCCCGCCGGAAAAAAAACGGGCGCAAAAAATTCACAAACTTCCGATTTGGGGGGTTGACAAACGAAAAAAGACGTGCTATAATAAGGAACGCTTGACAGAAGCGAAGGTTTTCGGGGTGTGGCACAGCTTGGTAGTGCGCTTGGTTCGGGACCAAGAGGTCGCAAGTTCGAATCTTGTCACTCCGACCAGTCTGAGTAGTCATAACGGCAGTTATGGCTACTTTTTCTTTATTCTGCCGCATTCTGCCGGCGCAACACCGGATGAACGAAAGGACGGATCGATTCATGAAAACGCTGTTATTTGACACCGACATCGGCGCGGACTGTGACGACGCCGCCGCGCTTGCCCTGCTCTTTCACCTGCAAAAGGCGGGGGCGTGCCGTCTGGCGGCGGTCACGGCATCCTCGGGGCGCGTAGGCGCCACTGCCACCATCCGGGCGCTTTCCGATCATTACGGCGTACCCGTTCCCATCGGTGCCATGCGAGCGCCCTACCCCGCTTGTGACGCATGGGACCACTACGCGCGCCGCACCATGGAACGCTACGGCACGCGCGACACCGATACCGACGCCGTATCCCTCATGCGGCAGGTACTGGCGGCGGCAAGCGAGCCCGTTACGCTGGTGGCGGTGGGTCCGCTGACCAACATGGCGCGGCTGCTTTCCTCCGCGCCGGACGGAATCTCGCCTCTCTCCGGGCGTGCGCTGGTGGAGCAGCACGCGGATTGCCTGTATTTTATGGGCGGCAGTTTTACGGAAAACTACAAAACCGTCGGCTGGGAGGAAACCGCCCCCCGCCCCTCCTGGAACATTGTGCAGGACATTCCCGCCGCGCAGGCGGTTGCCGCCGGCTGCCCGGTGGAGATGGTGTACGTGCCCTACGAGGCGGGCTACTACCTCCCCACCCACATGGAGGAAGGCGACAGCCCCGTATGGTTTGCCATGGCCTGTTTTGCCGGGGATACTGCCCCCGCCTGTCCGCCCGCCGAATTTACCCGCCCCTCATGGGATCCGCTGACCGCCTATGCCGCAGTCGGGGATCTTTCCCCTTACTTTGACCTTTCCCCGCGCGGGCGTGTGGTCATTGACGAGGCGGGCGCCACCCGCTTTACCCCCGGCGCGGGGCGGGATCGCTTTCTTGGCAACCGGGCGTGTTACACGGAGATTGCCCCGCGCCTGCGCGCGCTCATTGCGGGGCGCTGACCGGCACGCCCGCGGTCGATTTTTGTATTTTCTTGGGCAACTGCCCCTGATTTGCCAGTTTACAATCCCCGGGGCTTGTGGTATGATAAGAGCGGAAACGAAAACAAGGAGGGGGATGCTTTGCCGAACAATTATACCAAAGATTCGATCAAAAAAGCCTTTATCGAACTGCTCAACGAGCGCCCTCTCAACAAGATCAGCGTCAGAAGCATTGTGGATATCTGCAACATCAGCCGCAACACGTTTTATTACCATTACCAGGACGTGCCGCAGCTGCTGGAGGAAATCATCATTGAGTCGGCGGACACACTGATTGCGCGCTACCCCACCATCGACTCGATCGGCGCGTGTGTAGACGAGGCATTTGCCTTTGCCCAGAAAAACAAGCGCGCCATTTACCACATCTACCACTCGGTGGACCGGGATGCCTATGAAGAATTTCTGATGAAAATGTGCGACCACGTGGCACACACGCACATTGACGCCCTGCTTGCCGGACGCGGGATTGCGCCGAACGACCGCGAGGCGCTGATTCACTGCATGAAATACGTTTGTTTCGGCGCCTGCATCGACTGGACCAAAACCGGTATGAAAAGCAATATTGTGGAAGAATACCACCGCATTGTCGATCTGTTCCTGCGTGCCTATTGAGGGTTTTCCCCGATTTTCTATGACAATTCCGCACCTGTTGTCACAAATTGTGACAACGGGTGTTTTTTTGCCTATTCCCTTGGCGGCGGTTTTTTGGTAGGATAGCGGTGTATGGTGAGAAAGGAGTTTTTTTATGTATTCTGTGGTTCCCATGAAAATTGCCAAAATCGGTCATATCGTTTCGGCGGTTTTTCTGTTTGCCCTGGGGCTGAGCCTGATTCTCTACCCCGATTTTTCGGTTCCCGTGGTAGAGAAGGTTTGCGGGGTCTATCTGATTTTATTCGGTGCCATCAAAATGGTGGGGTACCTCTCGCGGGATATTTACCGGCTGGCGTTCCAGTATGATTCGGTATTCGGCATCATTCTGGCCGGCATCGGCATTGCGTTTCTTGCCCGCCCCGAATCCACACTGACCTTTGTTTCCATTCTGCTCGGGCTGGCGGTGTTCAGCGACGGCGTGATCAAAGTGCAGGTGGCACACCACGCCCGTAAATTCGGCATTGAAGCGTGGTGGGCGATTTTTCTGCTTGCCGTGCTGGCAGGCATCGGCGGGCTGTGCATTGTGATTCACCCCATGGAGGGCGCACGGGCGCTTGGCATTGTGCTGGGCGTGGTGCTGATGGTGGACGGCGTGATGAGCGCCCTGACCGTTCTGACCTCTGTAAAAATCAAGGAATACAGTGACCCGCGCATTGAAGTGACCTATATCACGTCGGACGGGGACGAAAAGAAATGAGCGTTACCGACATCGGCATTGACCTGGTCTCGGTCGGCAGATTTGCCGGGCGGGGCAAAGGTGTGGAAAAATACTTTCTTTCCCCGGCGGAGGGTGCGGAATTTGCCGCACTGCCGCCCGCCCGCCGCCCGCTTTACCTTGCTACCCACTGGGCGTGCAAAGAGGCGATTTTCAAAGCAACGGGCGACCGCAACTATACCGCTTATACCCTTTCCCACCGGGAGGACGGCAAGCCCTTTCTCGTCGGGCGCCCCGATCTTCTCATCTCCATCAGCCATGACAACGATTTCGTTGTGGTAATCATAGAAAAGACAGAAAGAAATGAGGATTCCGAACATGAATGAAAATGAAGTAAAAGCAAAAATCAAAGAAATGCTCTGCGACCGCCTCGGCATTGATGCCGACGCGCTCGGCTATGATACCGTGCTGTTTGGCGACGGCATCGGGCTGGATTCGATCGACTCGCTGGAGATCATCTCCGCCATTGACGAAGAATACGGCGTTTCGATGACCGGTGTGGGCAAAGAACACTTCCGCAACATTGATGCACTTGCCGCCTACGTGGTTGCCAACGCCTGAGAACGCGGGAACCTGAGAACGGAAAAGAAAAGGAAAAACGGATATGACGAACGAAAGAAACCGCTGTGTCATCACGGGTCTTGGGGTGATTTCCGCCATCGGCAACGATGTGCCAACCTGCTGGGAGAGTATTCTTTCGGCAAAGAGCGGCATTGACCACACGACCACGCTGGATACGGAAGGCTGCTATGCCGACTATGCGGCAGAGGTCAAGGGGGTAAACGATGCCGATTCGCCCCTTGACCGCGCTACCGTGCTTTGCCTGCGGGCAGCCAAAGAAGCCCTGACCGATGCGGCGCTTCCCGATTTTGCGGGCAGTGCACGCGCCTCGGTCATCATGGGGAGCTGCGTGGGCGGCGGCCGCAGCATGGCTGCCTACTACCGTGGGGAAAAGACCCGGCAAAACGTACGGAACATGCCCATTTCCGCCATTGCCAACCATGTGGCATCGCTCTGCCACGCGGGCGGGGTGGTAACGAATGTGGCAAACGCCTGCGCGGCGGGCACCATCAGCATCGCCTATGCCTCCGACCTGATCCGGGCGGGCAGGGCGGATGTGGTGGTTGCCGGCGGGGCGGATGCGTTTTCCGCCGTCCCCTACTCCGGGTTTCTTTCGCTGCACGCGCTGGATGAAGAATCCTGTTCGCCCTTCAACCGCTCCCATGGCATTACGCTGGGTGAGGGCGCCGGTGCGGTGATTGTGGAATCTTATGCCCACGCGAAGGCGCGGGGCGCGCACATTTACTGCGAGGTACTGGGCTCCGGTATCAGCAGCGACGCCTTCCACATCACGGCGCCCCGCCCGGACGGGGAGGGGCAGATGAGCGCCATCCGCGATGCCATTGCCCACTCCGGTCTTGCGGCACAGGATGTGGATTACGTCAACGCCCACGGCACCGGCACGGCGAAAAACGACGAGGCGGAGTTCCTTTCCCTGCACACCATTTTTGACGGGGAGCGGGACGGACTTTGCGTCAGTTCGACCAAAGCCATGACGGGGCACTGCCTCGGCGCGGCGGGGGCAATCGAATCGGTCTTTGCCATCAAGGCGCTGGCGGAGGGTGTGGTACCCCCGACGCTCGGCTACACCGAAGAGGACCTTGCGGTACTGAAGGAAAAGGCAGGGCCCCTGAATTTCTGCCCCAATCTGCCGCACAAAGAAAAACTGCACACCGTGATGGATAACTCCTTTGCCTTCGGCGGTACGAACGCCAGCCTGCTCTTTTCGGACAAGGCAGGCGAGATTCCCGATGCACCCGCGCGGGAGGATATCGTACTGACGGGCATCGGCATTGTCTCTCCGCTCGGAAACGGCAAAAACCGCTATCTTGCCGCCTGCTGCGGGGGCGAGACGATCGGGGCGGAAGGACGCTCTTCGGTCAGTGCGGCGGATTATGACGCGCTCGGGCTGAAAATGGCGTTTTACCGCAAACTGGACCACCTCAGCCAGTTGCAGGCAGTCTCGGGGCTGGATGCCCTGCGGGACGGCGGCTACACCGTGACCCCGGAGAACGCCAAGGAAATCGGCATCATCATCGGCACCTCCGAGGGGGCGCTGGGTCCGAGCTGCGAATTCCAGGAAATGATTGACGAAAAGGGGAACGCGGGCGGCAGCGCCTTCCGGTTCCCGAACACCGTTTATAACGCGGCGGGCGGCTATCTTTCCATCTGCTCCGGCATCCGCGGTTACAATGTGACCGTGACCAACGGCGCCCAGTCGGGTCTGCAGTCGGCGGCATACGCCATGCAGGTCATCCGCAACGGGTGGGAAAGCGCCATGCTTGCCACCGGTACGGACGAAAACAGCGATATTATGACCGAACTCTACCGCTGCCTCGGTCCGGTTGCCGACCGGCGGGTTGCCCCTTATGCGGGGGAGGATACCATGACCCTCTCGGACGGCAGCGTGTCTCTTCTCCTGGAGACAGCCTCCTCCGCTGCGGCGCGCGGCGCGCGCCGCTACGGCAGACTGACCGGCTACGGCATGGGGCACGGCGATGTTCCCTTCGGGGAAGTGCGCGGTTCGGCGCGCGGGCTGTCGGACGCCATCGAAGCCGCCCTTGCCGATGCGGGCATCGGCGCGGGTGAGATCGATGCGGTCATCGGGTTTGCCAACGGTCTGAGCGAAGTCGACGAAACCGAGGACAAGGTTCTTTCCCGCTTTGTGGATTCGGCGCGGGTGCCGGTTCTCACGGTGAAAGAACGGATGGGCGAGGGCAGAGCGGCATCCGCCGCACTGGCGCTGGCGCACGGGGCGCTCCTGCTTGCGGGAGAGTTGCCGAACGAGGGCGACGCTTATCTGACAAAGAACGGCAAAAAAGAAAAAACCACGGTACGCGGGGAGGACATCCGGCGTGTACTGCTGCTCTCTTACGCGCCGGGCGGTTCTTATACCGCGCTGGTGCTGGAAAAATAACAGAAAAAAGGAAAACAACTGATGAAAGTGGCACTGGTAACGGGAGCCTCACGCGGGATCGGACGGGCATGCGCCCTGCGCCTGGCGCAGGACGGTTTCTGCGTGGTGGTCAACTACGCGCACAGCGAAAAAGAGGCTGCCGCGGTTCTGGATGAGATCCGCGCCGGCGGCGGTGAGGGGATGCTGTATCGTGCGGATGTCTCCGACCTCGATCAGGTCAAGGGGATGATGCGCGAGGTGTTCCGCGCTTACGGACAGATGGATGTGCTGGTCAACAACGCCGGCATGGTACGGGATGAATACCTGCTGATGCTGAACCCCGACACGCTGGACGCCTGCCTGGATCTGAACGTCAAGGGATATTTCTACTGCACGCAACAGGCGGTATTAAAAATGTTCCGCCGCAAGTGCGGGACGGTGATTCACATGTCCTCGGTCAGCGGGGAACTTGCCCTGGCGGGGCAAAGCGTTTACAGCGCCACCAAAGGTGCGGTGAACGCCATGACCCGCACCATGGCAAAGGAACTGGCGCCCTACGGCATCCGCGTCAACGCGGTGGCACCCGGCTTTATTGAAACCGAGATGCTGGACGCGCTGCCTGAAGAAAAGAAAAAAGAATACTTAAACGCCATTCCCATGCACCGGCTCGGAAAGGTGGAGGACGTGGCGGGGCTGGTTTCCTTCCTCGCCTCCGATGCCGCCGCTTACATGACGGGGCAGGTACTGACGCTGGACGGAGGCATTTCGCTGTGATGAACATTTACGAAGTCAACCGCCGTCTGAAGCAGCGGCCGCCCTTTCAGATGGTGGAAAAGGTGAGCGAACTGACCCCCGGCGAATCTGCCGTGGGGCACAAGACCGTATCGGTCAATGACCCGTGGTTTGCAGGTCACTTTCCCGGTGAGCCGATTCTGCCCGGCGTTCTGATTGTGGAAAGCTGCGCGCAGCTCTGCTCCCTGACGGTGGAAGCGGACGGCACGGCGGAGGACAAATTCTACGTCCTTCTGAAAATCGACAATTTCAAATTTCTGCGCCCCATTCTGCCGGGTGATGTCATGGACATCACGGTGAAAAAGAAGAGTGGCGCGGGACCCCTTATCACCTTTGATGCGGTGGTATCGGTCGGCGGCACCGTGCACGCGAAGGGCGGTATTTCCTTTACCGCCATGGAGAAGAGCCGTCTGGACGAAGGAGAACACTGAGATGGAAAAAACGGCATTTCTCTTTGCCGGTCAGGGCGCGCAGAGCGTCGGGATGGGCAAAGATTTTTATGAAGAAAACGAAGCGGCACGCGCGGTGTTTGCGATGGGGGAACGACTTGCCCCCGGCATCACGGCGCTCTGTTTTGCGGGCGACAGTACGGAACTGAACCGCACCGAAAACACGCAGCCCGCCCTGTTTCTGACCGACCTTGCCATTGCCGCCGCGCTGCGTGCGGCGGGGGTGAGTGCGGACGGTGCGGCGGGCTTTTCGCTGGGGGAGATTCCCGCGCTTGCCTTTGCCGAAGTCCTATCGGAAGAAGAAGCGTTCCGCTTTGTACTGCTGCGCGGAAAGAGCATGGCAGCGGCAGCCGCCCGCCACGCGGGCGGCATGGCGGCAGCCCTGAAACTGCCGCCCGAACAGGTAGAGGAAATCTGCCGCCGCTTCCGTGAGATCTGGCCGGTCAACTATAACTGCCCGGGGCAGGTCTCCTGCGCGGGGAGTGCAGCGGAGATTGACGATTTCTGCGCCGCCGTCAAAGCGGCGGGGGGCAGAGCCGTCAAACTGCCGGTGAGCGGCGCGTTCCACACCCCGTATATGGAAGAAGCGGCACCCGCGCTGCGGGAATTTCTTGCCGGCGCGGCGCTCGCGGCGCCCGCCATCCCGGTTTACGCCAACCGCACGGGCGAGCCTTACCCTGCCGACCCTGCGGAAATCACCGCGCGGCTGTGCGAGCAGGTTTTCTCCCCTGTGCTGTTTGAAAAGACGCTGCACCGGATGTGGGAGGACGGGTACCGCCGGTTCATCGAAGTCGGTGCGGGCAGCACGCTCAGCGGCTTTGTGCGCCGTACCCTGCCCGATGCCGTTACGGTAACGGTGAACAACGTTGCCGCCATGGCGGCGCTCAACTGACGGAGGTTCGCCGATGGAAAACAACCGCAAAAGAACGCTGGACGACGTCCGCCGTTCGGAGAACACCAAAACCTGCCCGCGCTGCAAAGAACCGGTGCGCGAGGCGGTGCTTGCCGATACCTATTACATCTGCCCCCTTTGCGGGGCGCATTTTCCGATTCCCGCCCGCCTGCGGGCGGAGTACCTCTCGGACACCGGGCGGTTTTCGGAGTTATTCGGGGAGGAGATCTTCACCGACCCGCTTGCCTTCCCCGACTATGAGGAAAAATTCCGCTCCTCCATGCAGAAGAGCGGCGAAAACGAAGGGGTGCTTTGCGGCACCACACAGATCGACGGTCACCACGCCTGCCTGTTTGTGATGAACCCCGAGTTCATGCTCGGTTCGATGGGCACGGTGGTGGGCGACCGCATTACCGCCCTGTTTGAATACGCGACCGAGCACCGTCTGCCCGTGATCGGCTACACGGTATCGGGCGGCGCGCGGATGCAGGAAGGGATGCTTTCGCTCATGCAGATGGCAAAGGTTTCCGCCGCCGTGAAAAAACACAGCGAAAGCGGGCTTTTGTACATTGTGGGCATTACCGACCCGACCATGGGCGGGGTGACCGCCAGTTTTGCCATGCTGGGAGACGTGATTTTTGCCGAACCCGGCGCCCGCATCGGCTTTGCCGGAAAACGGGTGGTGGAGCAGGTCACGGGTGAAAAACTGCCCGACAGTTTTCAGACTGCCGAGTTCCAACTCGAAAACGGGTTTCTTGACGAGATTGTAGAGCGGAAGGAACAGCGCGCGCACCTTGGCGTGCTGCTTGCCATCCACGAAAGATAAAGGAGAGAGCGATGACCGAAGAACTGACGGTATATGATAAAATCTGCCGCACCCGGCAGAACGGACGTGCCACGGCGGCGGATTATATGCTATCGGGCGCCATTTTCACCGATTTCTGCGAGTTGCACGGCGACCGCTGCTTTGGGGACGACCACGCCGTGATCGGCGGCATTGCCCTGCTGCACGACTTGCCGGTAACGGTGGTCGGCATTGAAAAGGGGCGGGATATCAGCGAGCGGCTGTACCGCAACTTCGGCTGTGTGCTGCCCGAAGGATACCGCAAGGCGCTGCGCCTGATCCGGGAGGCGGAAAAGTTCCACCGCCCCGTTATCTGCTTTGTGGATACGCAGGGCGCCAACTGCGGCAAGGGCGCGGAGGAGCGCGGCGCGGGCGAGGCGATTGCCGAAAACCTGTTTGAACTGAGCGACATCCGCACCCCCATCATCACAGTCATGATCGGGGAAGGCGGCAGCGGCGGGGCGCTTGCCCTGGCGGTTGCCGACCGTGTGTGGATGCTGCGCAACGCCTATTATTCGGTCATTTCGCCCGAGTCGTGCGCCAGCATTCTGTTCAAGGATCCCCACCGCGCGCCCGAGGCGGCAGAGCACCTGCACCTGACGGCGGACGATTTGCTGGATATGCAGATTGTGGAGAAGGTGATTGAGGAGCCGGATGACTTCCGCGACAGCGCCGCCCGCGCCAACTTCATGGCATCGCTTGGCGATGCGCTGTACGCCGAACTGCGTACCCTTGCCCGACGCAAGCCCGAAAAACTGGTTGCCGAACGCTATGAAAAATACCGCAAGATCGGACGTTACGATTCCTACGGCACGCGGAGCGGACTTTGGAGGTGGCGGCTGGGTGGAAACTGACGCACCGAAGAAAAAAGTTCTGGTTCTGAACGGCAGCCCGCACAAAGAAAAGAGCAGCACCATGGTTGTCACCCGTGCGTTTCTCAATGGGTTGACGAGAAAGGGAACCTACGAGGCGGAGACCATCTCCGTTGCCGCCCTGAAGGTGACCCCCTGCATGGGCTGCCTTTCATGCTGGGGACGCACCGAGGGCGAATGTGTCATCCGCGGGGATGACGTTGCCGCCGTCAAGGAAAAAATCCTTGCGGCGGATCTTTTGCTGCTCAGTTTTCCCCTTTACTTTTTCGGGGTGCCGGGGCAGATGAAACTGCTCGGCGACCGCCTGCTTTCGATGATGAAGACCTACCGCGGGCAAAAGGTACCTCCGGACGGTTCGCCCGCGCACGGGATGCGCGATCCGCGACCCGCGCAGAAAATTCTTCTGATTTCGGGCTGCGCCTATGTGGAGACCGGGGAGGTTTACCAACCGACCCTCAAGCAATGCGACCTGATTTGCGGAAAGGGGGGCTATACTGCCGTGCTCTGCCCGCAACTGAAAACCATGCTGGATAACGGCGGCACGCGGGTGGAGCGGACGCTTGCCCGCTTCCGTGCGGCGGGAGAAGAATTTGAGAGAAGCGGAGCGCTTTCCGATGCGACCCTTGCTGCACTGACCCGTCCGCCGTTTTCCGATACGGTTTACAAGACCATCCTTGCCGAGGTGTGGCGCAAGGAGCGAGAGGAAGGAGAAAAAGCCCGTGGTACATCTTGCGATTGATCTTCTCGGTGCCGATACGCCGGAGGAGGAACTTTGCCGCGGGGCGGTGACTGCCCTGCGGAAAAACCCCGACCTTTACCTGCACCTGTTCGGCCATGCCGCGCGGTTGCAGCCATTGTTAGCCGAAAGTAAAATTTCGGTTGACCATTATGAAATTGTGGACTGCCCCGGTACGGTGACAAACGAGGACGCCTCTCTGACTGCCTACGAAAAAAAAGATGCCTCTATCGTGCGCGCCATGCAACTTGCCAAGGATCGGGCGGATGTGTGCGGGGTCATTACCTGCGGTTCTACCGGCGCGGTGCTGGTATCCGCGATCATGATTCTCGGTAAAATCCGCGGCATGCGCCCGGTGCTGGCAGTAGAACTGCAAAGCGAGGACGGCAAGCCGCTGCTGCTGCTGGACTGCGGCGCAAACATCGACAGCCGCGCGGAACTGTTGCTTTCATTTGCCCGGCTGGGGAACGCTTATATGAAGAGCAAAGGGCAGGACGCGCCGCGGATTGCCCTGCTTTCCAACGGTAGGGAGGATACAAAAGGCTGTGAAACCGTCAAGGAAGCAAATGCGCTGCTGCGCGCGACGGAAGGGTTGCACTTTATCGGCAATATTGAGGCGACCGATGCCCTGCGTGGGGAAACGGATGTCATCGTTTGCGACGGGTTCCACGGGAATATTCTGCTGAAAAGCATCGAAGGTACGGCAAAGTCCGTGCTCCGTCAACTGCAGAAGGCAAACATGGGTGACGGCGCACAGGCGGCGCTGGATGAAGTCTATCGCCGATATGATTTCAACGCGATGGGCGGGGCAGTTCTGCTCGGCGTCAACAAACTGGTGATGAAGGGACACGGCGCGGCAAAGGGGGATGCGATTGCAAACATGATCGCCCAGGCATACCCGCTTGCCGATCACGGTCTTGCCGACCGCATCCGGCAGATTTACGCCGGGGCGTAATCCCGCAAAAGATGGCTGTCGCTGAAACTGCCGTCTTCGGTAAAGACGGCTGCCACGCAGAGCACAACCACCTCTCGCAGATGGATGCTGCTCTGCAAAACACGGCTACCGCCTATGGAGGTTGGCTACCCTGATGAAGCGCCACTCCTCCTGTTGGAAGGCTGCTATCCTACTAAAACACGACCACCTCTCACCGGAAGTCACGCAGAGAGTGGATGCCCTGCGGGAACTGCCGTATCCCGAGCATACCGCGGTTGCTGTTCTGCGAATGACGACTGCGCTTGCTCAACGCAAAAAGGAATGTGCCCACGCACATTCCTTTTTGATTGTGTCAAGAAAGCCACCCGCTGAACGGGTAGTTTCAAAAAGGCTTTTGCCGCTAAACAAAAAGCCCCCGCGATTTCTCGCGGGGGCGTTCGCCGCAGGAGCGCCAAAGGCTACCTTCCTATCCGGCGAAAATATTACTCTTCATCATCCTTCTTACGACGGAAGGCGAAGAACCCGGCTGCGCCGACCGCAGCCAACATCGCGAGCGAAGAACCGACCGCGATGGAAGAACCGCAACCGCCGCCACTACTGCCCGATGCTGCCGTGGTCGTGGTACCGCCGTTATTACCGGTTGCCTGCGTGCCGCCGTTGTTGGTCGTTACCTTGCCGCCATCATCCTTTTTGGTGGTGAAGACACGGTCGATCGTTACCTTTTTGGTGGTGGTACGGGAGGTAGGTTTTGCGGAGGTGGTACGCTCAACGGACGCGTCCGCAGCGCCGTACTCTGCGAGTTTGTTGTTCGGGATAATCGAATCATTCTTTACAACTTCCTCAGAGAGCGTAAAGGTATCATAGTAAGCAAGGGACGCACCCGCCGTCGGTTCGTTCATCGTTTCCCGGTAACCGCCGTTATAGTAACGGTTGTACTGCAGCGCGCTGTTGGTTACGGGGTTATAGGAATAACGGTCGTTCATCTGGAAGTCAAAGCGGATCGCCTGACCGTCCTTCAGCGTGATGCCCTGACCATCGGCGGAAATACCGAACTCAACGGCATAACCGGTGTCCAACTGTTGGAAACCCCAGCCCTGCTTCGAGAGATCCGTGTTTGCGCTCCAACCGAAGATGTTGGTGGTATCGGTAATCAGTTTACCGCCGTTCACGAACATACGACCCTTATCTTCATCATACTCATAGGTCTTATTCTCTTCCAGTACATAGCAGGAAGGCTGACCGTTGAACCCTTCGATACGGTACTGCAGACCGCGGTTCAGCACACCGTCACCCTTCAGGCCGGCAATGCCCCATTCCTGCTTACCGGTGTTGGTAAAGTCAATGAACATTTCCACCGAGTCAGACTCCCAGGGGTTCTTACCGGCGCCGTTCACTTCTACGTCATTTACGATGACATAGCAGTAAATCATATTCGTCGCCTTCGACCATACAAAGCGGGCAATCCCGTGCGTATAAACGTCTTTCGGCGCATTCTTCGGGCTCATACCGATCACGAGCGGCTCTGCGGTCGTATAAGCTTCATCCATCTTACCGTCCACCTGAATCGGGTGGGCAGCATCTACCATTTTCACCTTACCAATATTCCGGGTGCCTTCGGCAGTATCGCCGTCCGCTGCCAGCAATGTACCCGTCAACACGGTTGCCAGAACCAGCACAAACGCCAAAACGCCAAATAGTGTTTTCTTCATTGTTCGAATCCTTTCACCTTGTGGTTTGTTTTCGGCAAAATCACGGTAAAACGCAGTGAGTTGGGCAGAAAGCACAAACGGAAGATGCGCTTTTTGTGCAACTTTACTATTTTTCACCCATTTACCTTTCTATCGTAATTATACTATTTTCCTGTGGAATTGTAAAGTATCAATTTTTATATACTGACGATATAAAGAAGTATATAGCGAGGCGATTTTTTCACCAAAACGCCCTGATTCTGACCGTGCGGGGTGGCTTTTTTCTTTTTCAAGAGCAAAAGAGAGTCAATTTTTCTGTTTTTTTGGTCATGTTGCCGATGTTTGTGCAATGTGTACAAATTCAAGCGGAACTTTTTGGCACCTTCACCGAATCTCGCCGTTTCCGTTTGATCCGATCGCCGGGGCGGAACCGTATATAACATAGGAAGAAAACTATTTTCCCTGCTCCCGCCAGAACCGGCGGAACAGAACGCCGAGCGCGGACGGATCCCCCACGAATTTGAGATGGTGCCAGTGGTTCGGAATCATACCCCGCCAAAGGGGGTCGGCAAAACGGTCGTCAATCAGCAGAAGAGTGCCGCGGTCTTCTTCCCCGCGGATGACCCGCCCCGCCGCCTGCAGCACGCGGTTCATGCCGGGGTAGATGTAGGCATACTGCTTGCCTTCTTCATAAATTTCCTGGTAGTAATCGCAGATCGCCTCGCGCTCGGGGGATAGTTGAGGCAGGCTGACCCCGACAACGGCGGCACCGATCAGGCGGCTGCCGGCGAGGTCGATGCCCTCGGCAAACACGCCGCCCGTCACGCAGAAGCCGACCAGCGTTTCGCCGGGGTCCGGCGCAAAGCGGGAAAGAAATTCCTCCCGCGCCCGCTGGGGCGCACCGCGCTTTTGCACGGCAATTTTCACAGCGGGATACGCACGGTGGAAGGCAATGCAGATTTCCTCAAGGTAGGCAAACGAAGGGCAGAACACAAAATAGTTCCCCACATGGGCGCTGACCATTTCGTAAATTGCCGCGGCAATGGCGGGGGCGCTTTCGGTGCGCGCGGTAAAGCGGGTACTGATCTGATCCATGACCGCCACCGAAAGATGTTCTTCTTCAAAGGGGGAATCGAGGAGCAGTTCCTCATCCTCCGCCCGCCCGCCGAGCACCGTACGGTAAAAGGGCAATGGGGCAAGCGTTGCCGAAAAGAGGACGGCGCTCTTTCCGAGATCCAGACGGGCGCTGAGCACCTCGGCAGGGTCAAGGCAGACCGTGCGCACACGGTACTGCGCATCCTCCCGCAGGTAAAAGGTGACAAAACGATCGGAATACAGTTCCGCACGGGTGGCAAAATTCCGGAGCGGATAGCAGAATGCGCGCAGTTTTTCCCGCAGGGAGAGCGGCGTGCGGCGATCCTGCGCGGCGCGCAGTCCTTCCTCCGCCAGGGCGGCAACGGCAAAAAACAACTCTTCCGGCGCCGCTTTCTGCCGTGTGAAGGCGTGCGTCACGCCATCGGCATCCTCATAGGGGCGCTCGCCCGAGAGCGCCGCTTTGACCGTGCGCAGAAACAGGCGGCGCACCTCCTCCGCGCGGGAAAGGAGGGGGGAGGCAGACGCCTCCTCCCGCAGTGTGGCGACCAGGGCGCCGAGGGTGCGGGAATCGAGTTCCCCGCTGTACATTTCCCGCGCCCGTTCGAGAAGATCGTGCGCCTCATCGATCAGGAAGCAGTAGTTCCCGTCCTCCGAGAAGTAGCGGCGCAGGTACATTCGGGTATCGAACAGATAATTATAATCCCCGACGATCACATCGCAAAACCGGCTGTAGCGCAGGGAAAGTTCGTAGGGACAGACGCCGAAGCGGGCGGCAACCGCCCGCACCTCCGCCTCCCCCGCCACGGGCGTGGGGGAAGAAAGCAGCGCAAGCGCCGCGCTCTCCAGACGCTCCCCGCCCGCACGGGCAAAGCGGCAGGGGGCAAGCGAATCGCGGCAGAGCATTTTTTCGGTACAGATGCGCTCTTTTGCCGTAAGCACGATGGCGCGCAGTTTGCCGCCCGCGGCGGCAAAGCGCCCGAGGGCATCCGCCGCTGCGCGGGCGGTGGTGGTTTTGGGGGTGAGGTAAAACACGCGGTCACACAGCCGCTCCCCGAGGGCACGCAGGGCGGGATACAGCACCCCCGCCGTTTTGCCGGTGCCGGTGGGGGCGCAGGCATACAGACGGCGGTGATGGCGGATGGTGCGGTAGGTTGCCTGAATCAGATCCTCCTGCCCCATGCGCGGGCGGGGATAGGGAAAGCGCAGGGTACGCAGGGTGGGCAGCCGTTCCGCCACCCGGGCAACCTCGGCTACCGCCGCGTGGGAGAGCGTTGCCCGCACACGGGCAAAAAAGGTGTCGGCTGCCGCACGGGTCACCGTTTCCTCAAACGTTCCCTCCCGCCCGTCACGGGGAGAGCGGAGCAGCGCCCGCACGTGAACGGCGGGCGCCGTCTCCGTCGAAAAATACAGGCAGGCAAGCAAAAACAGTTCCCCGCGCACATGGCGCAGAGTCTCTTTGTCGGGGGATGCCGGGTCCCCGTTCACCGTGCGAACCACCGTCAGCGTAGCGGAAAGCCCCGCCATAGCACCGCCGTGCGGCAGAAGGACACCGTCCGCCGATCCGAAGAGGCAGAAGCGCCTCTCCCCTTCCTCAAATTCCAGCGAGAAGGAACGCGCCTCCCCGATACCGCCCGGCAGCGCGCCGGACGATGGCAGCGGAGGAGTGCCTTCTTCCCCCTCCCGCGGAATTTCGCTTGCCAGCCGGCAAAGGGAGAGCGAAACCAACTCCCCGAGAGAGACGCGGATGCACCCCTCATTCTCGTCATAATACAAAATTGCACGCCCCCTTCGGAATCTGCGATCCAAAATTGTAAACAATTTGAAAACGCCCTTGTCAAAACGCAAAAGATGTGTTATAATACCCCTCGTCATGGAGGCATAGCTCAGTTGGTTAGAGTACTTGCTTGACATGCAAGGGGTCACTGGTTCGAGTCCAGTTGTCTCCACCACAGCCTCAAAGGCGTTTTGCCTTTGGGGCTCCTTGCTTTTTTCAGCGCTTTTTTGCGTTTTTTGTCGGATTTTCTCTCAGTATAACACAAAATTTCTCCTCCCGCAAGGGGGGGCCTTGCTTTTTTGCTGTTTTTTACAGATTGGAGCCTGTTTTCATGAAGCACAAATCCCTCTCGCCTGTTGCCGCCCTGCTTTGCATGTTGCTGACCGCTATGATCTGGGGGTTCGCCTTTTCCGCGCAAAAGGAGGCGGGCGATGCCATCGGCAGTCTGAGCGTGACCTGCCTGCGTTCGGTGATTGCGGCGGCGGCGCTGTTTTTTCTCATTCTGATTTTTGACCGGGTGCGGGGGGACGGACGGCGTCTGCTTTCCCGCCGGGGTGTGGACATCACGCGGACGGAATGGCTCGGCGGTGTTCTCTGCGGGCTGGCGCTTGCCACCGCCACGCTGCTGCAGCAATACGGCATGCAGGAAAACGGCAGCGCCGGCAAGACCGCGTTCCTTACGGCGCTGTATGTGGCGCTCGTGCCTCTGTTCGGCATCTTTCTCGGCAAAAAGACCGCGCCGCTCGTGCTGTGCGGGGTGGTCGGCTCGGTGCTGGGGGCCTTTGTGCTTTCGTTCGACCTGTCGGGCGGGGCATCGTTTTCCTTTGCGCGGGGGGATCTTCTCTGTTTTCTCAGCGCGGTGATGTTTGCCGTGCATATTCTGATTGTAGACCGGTTTTCCCCGCACACAGACGGCATTCGCATCTCTTTTGTTCAGTTTCTCACCGGTGCGGTTCTGACCCTCCCGTTGATGCTGCTTTTTGAGCGCGGCACCGTGACGGCGGATGCCATGGGGCGGGCGATTCTGCCGCTGCTTTACCTTGGCGTGATGTCCAGCGGCGTGGCATACACCCTGCAGATCGTAGGGCAGAGCCGGGTGCACCCCGCGGTGGCAAGCACGCTGCTTTGCACCGAGTCTATTTTCGGGCTGCTCGGCGGCATGCTCTTCTTCGGCGAGACGCTTTCCGCGCGCGAATGGGTGGGTTGCGCGCTGCTCTTTGTTTCCGTCCTGCTCAGTCAGACGGGCAGTTTTTTCCGCCGTCCCCAACCCCCGAAACAAGAAAAGGAGGCTGATTTATGAAAGAATGGATCTATCGCCACGGTATCCTGTTTGCCGCCCTGCTGTTCTTCCCTTTCTTTGCGCTGTTTTTGTTTTTCCTCTACCGCCGGATGCTGGACCCCTTTACCGTTACGCTGCTTTCGCTTTGGCTGCTTTGGCTGGTGATGCTGCCCGGGCGGCGGGCGGGACAGGTGCTTTACCGGGATGCGTACCTGGCACTGTACCGGGACTGCGACCCGTTTACCTATGTGGAAAAGATGCAGTTTCTTTCGGAAAAGCGCTCCCTGCCCGCCGCACGCCGCCTGATGCTTTCGACCAACCTGGCGGTGGGCACCGATGCCTGCGGCAAGACCGAGGATGCCCTGCGCCGGTGCCGGGAATGCCTTGACACTGCGGAAAGGGAGAACCCCGCCGTGCGGTATGTCATTTACCTGACCTACGCCTGCATCACCGCACACAGCGAAGCACACCGGGACGAGTTGCCCCACATGATCGCGCAGTTGGAAGCGGGGCTTTCCCAGATCGGGCAGGGGGCGGCGGAGCGGATGCAGTTCCGCGAAAGCATTGCCACCATCCGGGATGCCCACCGCCTTTGGACGGGGGAATATGACGGGCTGCGGAAGCGGTTTCTTGACCGTTTGAACGCCATTTGCGATACCCCCGCGCAAAACTACCCGAAAATGCTTGCCTGCATCTGGCTCTCGCGCCTGTACGACCGCCTCGGCGAGTACGAAAAGGCGGGCGCCATGTACCGCTATGTGGAGGAAAACGGCTACCGCCTTGCCATCGCGCGGGAGGCAAAGATTTCCGGGGAGCGCTGCCGCCGCCTGGCGGAAGAAGAAAAGTGCGCCGCCCCTGCCGCAGGCGAGCCGGAGGCTGCCGCGCCGGAGGAACCCCCGGCAATATTCTGACGCTGTGCCGAAAAAAAATCGGGCACGGAAAAAAGGGTGTAAAACCGCGAAAAAAGCGCCCGCGCCGCATGAAAAAGCGGGTTTTGGTCTGCCGTCCGAAAAGAAAGAAAATCGGGGTCGGGGGCTTGACATTTTTTCGCGAACCATATATAATAATAGTACCCCCGGAGGGGGAGTTTTGAGAAAAAAGGAGTACACACAATGAAAAGAACCATTTCTCTCTCGCTCGCACTGGTAATGGTCGTGGTAATGGCGCTTTCGCTCGCTTCCTGCTCGAACTACGGGAAGATTGAAAAGAACTTTACCGCTGCCGAATACACGGTTGTGGACACGACGGACGAGGACGGAAAGGAGAAGCTCTCCTTTGTCGCTCACCTGAACGATGAAGGCAAGATCTCCTGCACCACGCACATTCTGAAGAAGGGGCTGAACTACGCAGTGATTCTGGAGTTCGGTGCCAACGAGGATGCGCAGAAGGCGCTGGAAAACTACATGAAGGATGATGACGTCAAGGCGTTCGTCAAGGATCTGGATTCCACCAAACTGGTGAACGGCAACTGCGTTCTGATTCCCGTAACGATCAATCTCGTTTCGATCAGCAAAAATATCAACGAGATGATCGATCTGTTCAATAAGTAAAAAAACTGCCCCGGCTTCGCCGGGGCGTTTTTTCTTGCCGCCTGCGCGGCTTTTTCTTTTTTTGCAGGAGAAGGCGGCAGAAATCCCATCGGTTTGTGCGCGTGCAAAGAGGCAAGGATGGCCGCCGCGCGTTTGCTGCACAAAAACGGTTGCACGCATTTGCCGCGCGGGGAGAGACGTTGCCGTACGTCTGCCGGACAGGACACCCGCGCGTTTTCGGGAGAAGGAACGGTTACGGGTGCAGGGTGGCGCGGCAGACGCTTTGCATCTCACACGTCTCGCACGCCCTTACCTTGCCGATGGTCGCGGGGCGGGCATCCGCCACGCCGCCGGCAAGTTCCCCACCGATGCGGCAGATCACCTCCTCCAGCCGGTGCACGAGTTGCCCCATTTCGGCAAGCGAGGCAAGCGATGGCTCGCTGTTCTTCTTGAACGTGCCGTCCTTTTTGACCTCGACCGGAATATAGCGTCCCGCCAGCGTTTTTTCCATGGCGCGCAGCACCGTCTCATCCCGCAGCAGCAATCCGCTGCGCGGGATTTTTTTGGCTGCCTCGTCAAATGCCTCTTCCCGTCCGATCGGGCGGTCTTCGGTCACGTCTGCCGCCCGCGCGCCGGTATAAAGCACACCGGCGGGCAGAAGTTCCCCGCCCTCACCGGCAAGGGAACGGCAAAAGGACGGATTCTCACTCTTCCAGAGCGAGAAGAGATAGACCAGCAACTGTGTGTTCAGCCCGCGTTCGATATCGTCAAGGGAAAACTGCTTGGCGCCCGATTTGTAGTCCACCACGCGCAGGTAGGTCTTATCGCCGTTTTTCCAGGTATCCACGCGGTCGATTCTGCCACGCAGCAGAATCCGGGTGCCGCCCGGCAGCACAAACGGCAGCGTGCCGGGGGCATCCTCCCCTTCCTCCCCGATGCCCATTTCAAAAAAGCGGGGCACAAAATCGCTTTGAGAAAACTCGGCATATAACTCAGAAAGGACCAGCGCCGCCGAGCGGCGCAGGGTCGTCAGCAGGTGCAAAAGGCGCGGCGTGCGCTGCTCCTTTTTCGGGCAGATTTCCCGGATGTAATCGGAAAGAATCTCCTCCACGATCGGGGGAATTTCCTCCCGGGAGAGGTCGCGGATCTGCCGCCCCTCTTTTTCCAGGCGGCCGAAAAACCGCTCCAGCACCGTATGCAGCAGGTTACCGACATCGGCATAATCAAACTCAATCTCCCGGTTGGGGTCCAGGCGCAACTGATACCGGCAGAAATACGAAAACGGACACTTTACGTAACTGTCCATGCGGGACTGGGTCAGAGGAATGACCTTGCCGAACAGCATGGCAGCGGTATCGGGCAGCAGGCGGCAGACGGGGTCGGAGACCGGCGTGGCGAGCGCCGCGCAGGCACGCCCGCCATCGGCATCGGAGGCAAGGACACGGCGAAGCGCCTCCCCTTCCGGCGTACCGCGGTAGAGGGCAAGATATTCGGCAGCGGGGCGTCGCCGCCAGAGGTGGGAAAGGCGCGGGGCGTCCCGATCTTCCATCACGCGCGTATCGGTCAGCGCAAGAATCCGGGAAAGCGGCGCTGCCGCCTCCAGTGGTGCGCCGGTGGGAGACGCGGTGGCATAGAGCAGGGTCACACTCTCCTTCGCCGCACAGAAGGCGCGGGTAAAGCAAAACCACTCCCGCGCGCAGCGGCGAAGAAGGTCGGGGCGGATAGAAAGCCCGATTTCCTCGAGTACCCGGCGGTCGCGGTCGCTGAACACGCCCTCCTCGGTCACACTGGCGGGGAATTCGCCGTCATTGACCCCGAGAAGATACACGTGTTTCGCGTTCCCGAGGCGAAGCAGGTCGGCAGAGCCGACCGTCACTTCATCCTGCGATGTGGGAATGCGGGAAAGCGTGACCTGCGAAAGCAGCAGGCGGAAGAGATCGACAAACGCATCGGCATCGACCGACACGCCCGCCAACGTATCGCAAAGGGTATCGAGCGCCGAGAGAATCACGCCGAAAAGGCGCCCGATTTCCTCCGCCTCCGCGCGCAGACCCGCGGCGCGGGCGTTCGCCGCTTCGGCACGCAGCTGCTCCTCGACCGAGAGAGACAAAAGAAAATCGTAAAGAGCGCGGCAATGCTCGGGCACCGGACAGCAGCGGCACGAGGCGGCAAGCGGGGAAAGCTGCGCCACCAGATGCTGCCGCACGCGCTCAACGGTCGAAACGATCTCACGCCCGCGTGCCGTCCACTGATCGGTGTAACCGTCCGGGTTCATATTCCAGCCGTCCGGGTCGGTAAAACGGGCGCCGTCGATCTTCCAACGGGTCACGTAGAGTTCAAACATATCCGCATCGTTCTCCGCCACGCCGCTCATGCCGCATTTGAGGTAGGACAGCACATCCCGCTGCCGGTACGGACCGGTACAGACGGCATATGCCGTAAGGATCAGTTTGACGGCGCGGTACGAAGTAATATCGGTATGTTTTGCCATAAAGCAGGGAATTTCCGCGTCTTCCAGCGCGGTATCCAGAACCCCGACGTAAGACTCCGCACGGCGGCAGATCACGGCAAAATCACGGTAGTGCGCGCCCTCTTCCGTCACGCGGCGGGCAATATCACAGGCAATCCAGGCAGCGGAGGCGTAGGCGTTTTCGCACGCCACCACGCGCAGAGAATCCTCGGCGGCAAGGCGCGCGCCCCCCTCCGGCTGCCCTGTGCCAAACAGAAGCGGGGCAAGCGCGCGGACAAGCGGCGTGCCGCGGCGCCCCGCCCCGCACGAGGTGCGCCGGAACGGCACCCCCGCCTTTTCGGCAAGGCGGGAAAGGCGCCGGGCGGTATCCGCCACCTCCAGCATCGGGGAAGCCTCCTCCTGTCCGTCGGGCAGGGTAAGCGTCAGCGTCAGGTCGGTCTTTTGCGCAAGCGCGGCAAGCACCCGCCACTCCTGCTCGGTAAAACTGATAAACCCATCGACGTACACCGCCGTGCCGGCGAACAGATCCTTCCCGGAAAGCAGGTCGGCAAGGCGGTCAAGATCCTCGCCCACATCGTTATAGGTTTCCCGCAGAAGCCCGTGGTACATGGCACCGAGAAGGGACAAATCCTCCAGTTTTTCGCGCAGGCGGTTCCCTTCTTCCAGTTTTTTTGCGGCAGCCTCCAGTTTGGCGGGGGTCAGGGTCATGGCGGAAAGTTCCCCCATTGCCGCCGCCATATTCCGCACATAACCGAGGTCGATTTTGCCGGCATTCCCCTCGCTTTGCTTTTCGTGCAGCAGGGGCAGCAGTTCCCCGACCGCGCGCCACATGACCAGGGCGCGGGCGGGGGCATCGGCATAGCGGTAAGAAAGCCCGCCCACCTGCCGGAACACCGTATTGGCGAGGCGGGTGAAATTGGTGACTTCAAAATACAGGGGGGCGGCGGGCGGCAGGACATCCGCCATTGCCTGTTCGGAAAGCACCGTTTGCTGCTCCGGCACCAGCAGCACGGCGCGACGGCACGCCGCCACGTCCGCGCGGATGCGGTCGGCAAGGCGGGTGGTCTTTCCGCTGCCGAAATCCCCGGTCAGCAGTTCGATCATACGTCCTCCTCCCGCAGGGCGTAGCCCCTGCCGCGCACTGCCACAATCCGCCGTCTGCCGTCCCCTTCTACTTTCCGACGCAGGCTGTGCAGGGTAACGGCAAGAATCCCGGGATCCACCGTCCCGGCGCACGTTCCCCAGCCTGCCGCAAGCAAATCTTCCCGCGCGACGGCACCGCCGTGCGCCGCCCACAGGGCGGAAAAGAGGGCGTATTCCTTTTCGCTGAGGGGAATCTGCCTGCCGCCGAGCAGGGCGGCGCGGGCGGTGGGGTCGGGGCGCAGCCCCCGCTGCCCCTCCCCGCCGCGTACGGCAACGAGCAGCGAGCGGCAAAGCAGTGGGCGGTGCAGCGTGCTTCCGGTGTCGGAAAGCGCCCTGCCGTAGGCAATCCGCCGCCCCGCGAAGGATGGCGGCGGGAACGCATCGGCATCATACAGGCAGACATCCGCCGGGGGCAGATCGTCCGGCGATGCCGCCACGCAAACGGAAAAACCTGCATCCTCCAGCCACAGGGTCAGCAACCGGGCGCAGGCAGGCTCCCGCGATAAAACGCAAATGCGGTCCGTCATGTTCTCTCCCCCCTTCGGTTCGGTTTTTGCGGTTCAGGTTTTGCTTTTTCCCGATGCGGTTTTTGTCTTTCGGGGCGACTTGCGTTCCCCGTGTGTTTCCTCCAGTTTGGCGCGCAGGTAACGCCCGGTGTAGGACGCTTCCACCTGTGCCACCTCCTCCGGCGTGCCGGCGGCAACCAGGGTACCGCCGCGGTCGCCCCCTTCGGGGCCGAGGTCGATGAGGTAATCGGCACACTTGATAAAGTCCAGGTTATGCTCGATCACCACAATGGAATTGCCCGCCGCGGCGAGTGCGTCCAGCACTGCAATCAGGTGCGAAACGTCCTCGGTGTGCAGCCCTGTGGTCGGCTCGTCCAACACATACAGTGTGCGCCCCGTCGGGCGTTTGGCAAGTTCGCTTGCCAGTTTGACGCGCTGCGCCTCTCCCCCCGACAGGGTGGTGGAGGACTGTCCGATCTTGACATAGCCGAGCCCCACATCGCACATGGTTTTCAGTTTGCGGGTGATGGCGGGAATGCCGTCAAAGAAGGTCAGCCCTTCCTCTGCGGTCATTTCCAGCACTTCGTAGATATTTTTGCCCTTATAGCGGACCTCCAGCGTTTCGCGGTTATACCGCATACCGCCGCAGGCATCGCACTTCACATACACATCGGGCAGAAAGTGCATTTCAATGCACTTGACGCCGTCGCCCTCACAACTCTCGCACCTGCCGCCGCGGACGTTGAACGAGAACCGCCCCGCGCCGTACCCTCTCGCCTTTGCCTCGGGCGTTTTGGCAAACAGATTCCGGATTTCCCCGAACAGCCCGGTATAGGTGGCGGGGTTGGAGCGCGGCGTGCGCCCGATGGGGCTTTGGTCGATGGCAATGATTTTATCAAGTTCCTCTACCCCTTCGATGCGGTCATGCGCGCCGGGGTGCAGGTTGGCACGGTTCAGGCGCCGCGCCAGGGCGCGGTAAAGGATGCCGTTGACGAGCGACGACTTGCCCGACCCCGACACGCCCGTGACGCACACAAAGCAGCCGAGCGGAATCTCCACCGTCAGATTTTTGAGGTTATTCTGCCGTGCGCCGACCACGCGCAGCCACTTGCCGTTCCCCGGGCGGCGGACTTTCGGTACGGGGATGAAGCGGCGCCCGGCAAGATAGTCACCCGTGATCGAGCCGACCGTTGCCGCCACCTCGGCAGGGGTGCCGGCGGCAACAATCTCGCCCCCGTGTACCCCGGCGCCGGGACCGACATCGACCAGATAATCGGCAGCACGCATGGTATCTTCATCATGTTCGACCACAATCACGGTATTGCCGAGGTCGCGCAGTTTTTTGAGGGTGGCAATGAGTTTGTCGTTATCCCGCTGGTGCAGACCGATGCTCGGTTCATCCAGAATATACATCACCCCGACCAGCGAAGAGCCGATCTGCGTGGCAAGGCGGATGCGCTGTGCCTCCCCGCCCGAAAGCGTGCCTGCCTTGCGGGCAAGGGTCAGGTACTCCAGCCCCACGCTGCAAAGAAAGCCGAGGCGGGCGCGGATTTCCTTGAGAATCTCGTGCGCGATCTTCTCCTCGGTCGGGGAGAAAGAAAGCCCCTCGACAAAGTGAAGCAGATCGGCAACCGAAAGGTGGCAGATTTCATCGATATTCAGCCCACCAACCGTGACGGCCAGCACCTCGTCCGACAGGCGCCGCCCCTTACACTTCGGGCAGGGGGCATCCTCGACAAAGGCATCGTAATACGACCCCATATCGGGGTTTTGCTGCATCCGCCGCTCGATGATGGGAATGATGCCGTCAAAGGTCACGATCTGCGCAACCGACTCCTTGCCGAAATAGCGGGTCACGGCATAGGTTTTCTGCCCCGTGCCGTAAAGCAGCGCGTGCATGGCGGGATCCGAAAAGGCGGAAAGCGGTGTGTCGATATCATAGCCGAGTTCCCTCACAGCGGCGATGATGAGCGGTCCGTTCCAGGATTTTTCGTCAATGGTCTTGAAACCGTTGCAGACGATCGCCCCCTGCCGCAGCGAAAGGGAAAGATCGGGCATGATCTTTTCGGGGGAAATCACGCGCAAATCCCCCAGTCCCGCGCAGGCGGGGCAGGCGCCGGTCGGGCTGTTGAACGAGAACATCCGCGGTTCCAGTTCCCCGAAACTGATATGGTGCTCTTCGCAGGCGTATTTCTGCGAGAACGAAAGTTCGGTTTCCTCCCCCTCCCGCGGCACCAGGCGGATTTTCACCCGCCCGTCCGAGAGGCGGAGCGCCGACTCAATCGAATCGGAAAGGCGCGGGCGGAGGTCCGGGCGCATCACCAGGCGATCCAGCACAATATCAATCTCATGCCGGACGTTCTTATCGAGGTGAATTTCTTCTTCCAGTTCCCGCATCTCGCCGTCAATGCGGGCGCGGACGTAACCGCCGCGGCGCGCATCGGCAAGCACTTTTTCGTGCATCCCTTTCTCCCCGCGCACCACGGGGGAAAGGACGAGAAAGCGCGTGCCCTCGGGCAGTTCCATCACGCGGTTGATGATGCTCTCGGTCGTCTGCTGGCGGATTTCCTTGCCGCAGACCGGGCAATGGGGCACGCCGAGGCGGGCATAGAGCAGGCGCAGATAATCGTAGATTTCCGTTACGGTGCCGACGGTGGAACGCGGGTTTTTGGAGGTGGTTTTCTGGTCGATGGAAATGGCAGGGGAAAGCCCTTCGACCGAATCGACATCCGGCTTGTCCATCTGCCCGAGGAACATCCGGGCATAGGACGAGAGCGACTCCACAAACCGGCGGTGCCCCTCGGCATACAGCGTGTCAAACGCGAGCGAGGATTTGCCCGAGCCGGAGAGCCCCGTGAGCACCACCAGCCGATCCCGCGGGATATCGAGGGAAATATTTTTGAGGTTGTGCACCCGCGCACCGCGGATGGAGATCATTTTCGTCATGTTGCCTTTACCTGTAATTCCTTGATTTTATCACGCAGGAATGCCGCCCGCTCAAACTCCAGTTGTGCCGCGGCGGTCTTCATCTCGCGGCGCAGAGAATCGAGCAGTTCCTCGCGCGCGGCGGCGGTGAGTTTTTCGCCCGCGCGGGGGAGGCGCGCTTTCTTTTCTTCTTTTTTGCCGATGGAAATCAGTTCCATCACGTTCTTGCGCACCGTCATGGGGGTAATGCCGTGCGCCTCGTTATACGCCGACTGAATTTTCCGGCGGCGCTCGGTTTCGTCGATTGCCGTTTTCATGGAGGGGGTGATGCGGTCGGCGTACATAATCACATGCCCGTCCGCATTGCGGGCGGCACGCCCGATGGTCTGAATCAGCGCCGTATCCGAGCGCAGCAACCCGTCTTTATCGGCATCCAGAACGGCAACGAGCGCCACCTCGGGAATATCCAGCCCCTCGCGCAACAGGTTCACGCCCACCAGCACATCGTAGTTGCCGAGGCGCAGATCGCGGATGATCTCCTGCCGCTCCATGGTTTCGACCTTGTGGTGGATATATTTGACGCGGATTTCCTGTTCCCCGAGATAATCGGTTAAATCCTCCGCCATTTTGGTGGTCAGGGTGGTAACCAGTACCCTTCCCTTCTTTTTCACCGTTTCGCGAATCTCGCCGATCAGATCATCCACCTGCCCTTCGATCGGGCGGACGCGGATCTCGGGGTCGAGCAGCCCGGTCGGGCGGATGAGCTGCTCCACCGTCTGCTCGGAATGTTCTTTTTCATAGGCGGCGGGGGTGGCGCTGACAAAGCAGACCTGGTGAATGTGCGCTTCAAACTCATCAAAGTGCAGCGGGCGGTTGTCGTAGGCGGAGGGGAGGCGAAAGCCGTAATCCACCAGATTCTTTTTCCGCGCGGTGTCCCCGCCGCTCATGCCGCGCACCTGCGGCACGGTAACGTGCGATTCGTCGATGAACATGATATAGTCGGAGGGAAAATAATCGAGCAGCGTATAGGGCGTCGAGCCGGCGGGACGGCGGGAGAGGATGCGGGAATAATTCTCCACCCCCGAGCAGAAACCGACCTCGCGCAGCATGGCAAGGTCATATTTGGTACGCTCCTCAATGCGCTGCGCCTCCAGCAGTTTGTTCTGCGAACGGAAGTACGCTACGCGCTCTTTCATTTCTTCTTCGATCTCGCCGAGCGCCGCCTCCCGCTTTTCATCCGACACGGCATAGTGCGTAGCGGGGAAGATGGAGGCGCAGTCGAGCCGCGCGAGCACCTCGCCCGTCACGGTGTGAATTTCGGTCAGGCGTTCGATCTCATCGCCGAAAAACTCCACGCGGATGGCATGGTCGCCCGACGAAGCGGGCAGAATCTCCACGGTATCGCCCCGCACGCGGAATTTATCGCGCACGAAGTTGATGTCGTTGCGCTCATAATGGTTGGAGACGAGGCGGCAGATCAGCCGATCCCGCGAGAGCGGCATGCCGGGGCGCAGGGTGATGACCAGCGATTCGTATTCCCCGGGGTCGCCCAGACTGTAAATGCAGGAGACCGAGGCGACGATGATGACATCCCGCCGCTCAAAAAGGGCAGAGGTGGCGCTGTGGCGGAGTTTATCGATCTCGTCGTTGATCATCGCGTCCTTTTCGATATACATATCCTTGCCGGGGATATACGCCTCGGGCTGGTAGTAATCGTAATAGGAGACGAAGTATTCCACCGCGCTGTCGGGAAAAAACGACCGCATCTCGGAACAGACCTGCGCGGCAAGGGTCTTGTTGGGTTCGAGAATCAGGGTCGGGCGGTTGACAGCGGCAATGACGTTTGCCATGGTAAAGGTTTTACCCGAGCCGGTGACGCCGAGCAGCGTCTGCCCGCGATCCCCGCGCAAAAAACCGTCGGTGAGTGCCGCAATCGCCTGCGGCTGGTCCCCCGTGGGGGTAAAATCGCTCTTCAGCACAAAGCGGCTGTCTTTCATGTTCGGCATCCTCCGTTTGCCGCACTCACGCGCGCGGCCAGATATCGAGAACGGCAAGTTCCGTCGGGTTCCAGAGGCGCGGCAGGCAGGACGTACACAACCCGCGCGAAACGAGCATCCGCCCGTCATAGAACCCCGCGGTATAGCGGGGGAACAGCCCCTGCCCCGGCGCAAACAGCCCGCGCCCGAACGGGCGCCACTGCCCGCCGTGGGCATGCCCCGCCACGATATAGGAAATCGGCAACTCCCGCAGATAGGGCTCATAATACTCGGGGTGGTGGCATAGCAGAATCCGGCATCCCTTTGCCCGGGCGAACGCCGAAAGGAACGCGCGGTCGGGCGGCGGGGTGGGACCGAGGCGGGACTGGTGCACCCCGTGGCGGTAGCCGGTGCAAAGCCCGCCGAGCCACACGCCGTGGGTGAACACGCAGTTATCGCAAAGCAGCACCGCGCCGGTGTTGCTGACGGTTTCCGCCAGTTCCGACCCATTCATCCAGGTATCGTGGTTTCCGGGGGAACAGAAGGTGGGATAAAGCGCGGCGCAGGCGGAAAGAAACGAAAGGGCGCGGGTATAGCGCCCCGGTGCATCAAAAAAATCCCCCGGCAGAAGCACAAGGTCGGGCGCCTCTGCCTCCAGGGCGCGCAAAACGGGCGCGTAGGCGCCGTTATGCAGATCGGCAACCACCGCGAGGCGCAGCGGGCGCTGCACGGCGGCGTGACGGGAAGTATAGTGGGTAACGATCATGCGTCATCTTCCTCCGCTAACAGAGATGCCCCGCTTTGCAGGCGGTAAGTGCCGCCGTCCCCGGCACCGGGGAAGGCAGCCGAGCGCAGCAGGATGGGTGTGTAACTGCCCCCCGCCACCAGAATATGTTCGAGCAGCGTGACCCCGACCGCGGCAAACGCCTGCCGCAGTTGCAGGGTGGTCTGCACATCCTCCGCAGACGGAATGGCAATCCCCTGCGGGTGGTTGTGGGCAAGAACCGCCATGGCGGCTTTGGTGCGGAAGGCGTGTTCAATCAGCAGCCGCGGCGTAATGGCGACCGAGTTGACCGACCCCTCATAAATTTTCACGCAGTCCAGCCGCCGGTAAGCGTTATCGAGCAGGAGCAGATAGACCGTTTCCTGCCGCACGCCGGAAAACAGATCCACAAAGAAGTCGCCCACCGTCTTCAGACGATGAAACTCCTGTCGTTTTTCCTGTTTTTCTTCCTCCCGTGCGCGGGCAGCGGTCGGCAGCAGCAGACAAAGCAAGGTGGCGGCGTGCATGCCCATGCCGTCCACTGCGGCAAGTTCCTCTGCCGATGCGTGAAACACACCCGAGAGCGAGCCGAAACGCAAAAGAAGGCGGTGCGCCAGTTCATTGGTATCCCGCTGCGGGATGGCAAAGAAGAGGAGGAGTTCTAAAATCTCATGCGGCGCGAAGCCGGAAAGCCCATCCCGCAAAAAACGCTCCTTGACCCGTATGCGGTGTTCTTTGTGCAGTTGCATTTTATCAAACGCTTTGTCAGCCATACGTACTCCAATAGGAAATAAGATCGGAAAGGGGGTCAACCCCGAAAAAGACCAGAAGCAGGTTGCGTACCACAAAGAAGGAAAGCAGCAGCACGGCATAGCCGATTGCCACGCGGGGAGAGGGTGCGCCCCCCCGCCGGACGGCAAGAAGGAAGGAAACCTGATAATACCCGAGCGAGAAAATGCCGCAGAGTACGCCGGGGTTGGCGGCAAGGGAGGAAAGGATATCCCCCCGCCAAAGAAACTCCAGCGCCCGCGTTGCCCCGCAGCCGGGGCAATAGAGGTGCGCCATGCGGGAAAAAGCGCAGAAAAACGGAACGCCGCGCGCCCGGAGGTAAAGATAAAGAAGCACCCCAACCCCGCAAAGCAGCACGCCGCCGTCAAAGAAAAGGAGGTGCCGCCACGCCGCGCGGCGCGGCGCGGCATATTTTGTTGCCATCATCCTGTCCTCCCGCAAGAAATCCCCTGCATACGACCGAAACCAACTGTTTTTTCAAGAAGCAAAACCACCGGTAATGGCATTTTTGCGAGGCCGTCCATACCGCAGCCGTGCACCGCACGGAAAGGGCGCCAGCCCGTGCGGTTTGCCATGCAAACCTGCTCTGCCGCATTCCGGTGTTGCGGGATTCTACCACGAGCAAAAATGCTTGCTTGCAAGGGCATTTTTGCGAGGCCGTCAATACCGCAGCCGTGCACAGCACGGAAAGGGCGCCAGCCCGTGCGGTTTGCCATGCAAACCGCCCTGCGGTTATTATACCACAAAACCGCTTTCTTGTAAACCGCCAACCCCCATCCCGCCGCAAAAAAACGTAAAATTTCGTTCCCCCCAAACGTAAAATTTTATTCCGCTTTTTTCCATATGCTTGACAGAACGAAGAAAATGTGGTAGCATGATAAGGATGAACCGAAGAAAGGAAACGGATATGGAGAAAAAAGCCTATCTGACCGAAAAAGAAGAAGTACTCTCCGCTGTCGCCACCGACGGGCATGCGGGGCTTTCCGCCGCCGAGGCGAAAACGCGGGGCGAGACGTATGGAAAAAACAAACTGACCGAGGGCAAACGCACCTCGCTTTTTGCGCGGATTCTTGCGCAGATCGCCGACCCCATGGTGCTGGTGCTGATCGGCGCGGCGGTCATTTCCGCCGTTACCTCCGCCCTGCAGGGGGAATCATTTGCCGATGTGTTCATCATCCTTGCGGTGGTGGTCATCAACACGGCACTCGGCGTCTTGCAGGAAAGCAAAGCGGAAAAAGCAATTGATGCGCTGAAAGCCATGTCGGCGGCGAACTCGAAGGTCGTGCGCGACGGGCAGCTGCAACTGGTGCCGAGCGAAGAACTGGTGCCGGGCGACATTGTGGTGCTGGAGGCGGGCGATGCCGTACCTGCGGACGGACGGTGGATCGAAACGGCAAGCCTCTCGGTGGAAGAGGCGGCGCTGACGGGCGAATCGCTGCCCGCCGAAAAAACCGATGCCGCCCTTGCCCCCGCCGAGGGGGGCGATGTGCCGCTCGGCGACCGCCGCAACATGGGATATATGGGCAGCGCCGTGGTCTACGGGCGCGGCAGAATGGTGGTGACCGCCACCGGTATGAAGACCGAAATGGGCAAGATTGCCACCGCGATTTCGGATGCCGCCGACGGCGAGACCCCCTTGCAGAAGAAACTGAACCAGTTAAGTAAAATTCTGACCTTTGCCGTGCTCGGCATCTGTGTTTTCATGTTCGCCTTTGCCCTGCTGCGGGGCGGGCAGTTTGATGCCGGAACCATTCTCTCCACCTTCATGCTGGCGGTGAGCCTTGCCGTTGCCGCCATTCCCGAGGGGCTTTCGGCGGTGGTGACCATTGTGCTTTCGATGGGGGTTACCAAAATGTCGGCGCAGAAGGCGATCATCCGCCGTCTGACGGCGGTGGAGACGCTCGGCTGCACGCAGATCATCTGCTCCGACAAGACCGGCACGCTGACGCAGAACAAAATGACCGTGGTGGAACACACGGGAGAGGACGAACACCTGCTCGGGCGCGGCATGGCGCTCTGCTCGGATGCCGAGTGGCGCGCGGAGGGAGCCATCGGCGAACCGACCGAGTGCGCCCTGGTCAACTACGCGGCATCCATCGGCGAACGGAAAGACCTCCTGGTAAAAGAGGCGCCGCGCGTAGGGGAGGCGCCCTTTGACTCCCTGCGCAAGATGATGAGCACCCTGCACCGCACGGACGGCAGAATCGTGCAGTTTACGAAAGGGGCGCCGGACGAGATTCTCCGCCGCGCCGACACGATTTGGGAAGGCGGCAGAATCGTACCGCTGACCGAAGAACGGCGGAACGCCGTTCTCAAGCAGAACACCGCTTACGCCTCCCGCGCGCTGCGGGTGCTTGCCCTGGCGCAGCGGACGTATGACACGATGCCGACCGACCTTTCGCCTGCGGCGCTGGAAGAACACCTGACCTTTATCGGCATGGTGGGCATGATTGACCCCGTGCGCCCCGAGGTACAGGCGGCGGTTGCCGAATGTATGGCGGCGGGCATCCGCCCCGTGATGATTACGGGCGACCACAAGGATACCGCCGTTGCCATCGGCAAGACCCTCGGCATTCTTTCGGACGCGGGCGGCGCGATTACCGGGGCGGAACTGGATCGCCTCAGCGACGAGGAGTTTGACCGCGTGGTAGACCGGTATTCGGTTTACGCGCGGGTGCAGCCCGAGCACAAGGTGCGCATTGTCCGCGCCTGGCAGGCACGCGGGTGCGTGGTTGCCATGACGGGGGACGGCGTGAACGACTCCCCTGCCATCAAGAACGCGGATATCGGCATCGGCATGGGCATTACCGGCACCGATGTGACGAAAAACGTTGCCGACATGATTCTTGCCGACGATAACTTTGCCACCATCGTCAGTGCTGTGGCGGAAGGGCGCCGCATTTACGACAACATCTGCAAGTGTATGCAGTTTCTGCTTGCCTCCAACCTGAGCGAGGTCATCAGCATTTTTGTTGCCACCCTGCTCGGCTTTACCATTCTGCGGGCGCCGCACATTCTGTTTATCAATATGCTGACCGATTCCCTGCCCGCCCTTGCCCTCGGTGCGGAGAAGGCAGAGCCGGACGTGATGCAGCGCAAGCCCCGCCGCAGCGACGAGGGGATTTTTGCGGGAGGCATGGGCTTTCACATCGCGGCGGAGGGGATTCTCATTTCGCTCATCACGCTGGCTGCCTATTTTGTCGGGCATTTCCTGGAGAGCGGAAGGTGGGAGATCACCGAAAGCCCGGACGGCGTGACGATGGCGTTTCTTGCCCTCTCGATGGCGGAGATTTTCCACGCCTACAATATGCGTTCGCGCCATTCGCTCTTCCGGCTGCGCACGCACAACCCGCTGCTGCTGGTAACCATGCTTGCCGCCCTTGCCCTGACCACGGCGGTGATCTACATTCCCGCCCTCTCCGCGCTCTTCGGCTTCACCGCCATCCGCGCGAAGGAATATTTCACGGCGCTGGCGCTTGCCTTCCTGATTGTGCCGCTCGTGGAACTCTATAAGTTTCTCTCAAGCCGCAAAAAGAAGGCGTAACCCCCGCCGGGAAGTGCGCCGAAAAGAAAAAAGCCCTGCGGGGCTTTTTTCTTTTCGGCAGGCGCTATTCTTGGTCGAAGATGTAACGGCGCTCCGCGCGCCGGGAGGCACGGCAAAGCAACTCATAAGGGATGGTGCGGGCGCGGGCGGCGAGGGCGGACAGCCGCCTGCCGCTCTCATCCCATACCGTGACCGGGTCGCCCGGCGCGGCAGAAAGGGTGCCGAGGCGAAGAAGGCACGCATCCATGCAGACCTTGCCAATGATGCGGGCGTTGCCGCCCCCGACGCCGAGCATCGCGCCGGTGGCGGCGCGGGGCAGACCGTCCGCATAGCCGACCGCGGCGACCCCCACGCGCGTATCCCGCCGTGCGCGATACGCGCCGCCGTACCCGGCGCACGCACCGCGCGGCAGAAGGAACACGCGCGTCAGGGTACTCTCCATCCGCATGACCGCCCGCATCCGCGGGGCAAGCGCCGGGGGAAACGGGAGCGTGGGGGCGGGCGGGATTCCATAGAGCGCAATGCCAAAACGCACGCCGTCCATCCCCATACTGCCGAACCGCAGCACGCCCGCGCTTGCCGCCAGGTGGGAAAAGCGGCAGAGCCCCGCGCGGCGGAATTCCGCCGCCGCGCGGGAAAAGCAGGTGACCTGTTCCCCGGTCAGGGGAGAGGCGGGGTCATCCGCCGCCGCCAGGTGGGAATACAGCCCATAAGGGTACCACCCCTCCTGCCGCACGAGCGCCCGGCAGGTATCAAGCGCCGCCCGCTCTCCCCCGGTGATGGGGAACCCGAGGCGGTGCATACCGCTATCCAGTTTGATATGACAGGCGACCCGCCCTGCGGGAATGCCCGCATACGGGGGGCGGGAACGTGCCGCCCCCGCCCGCGGCGGGGCAGGCAGCGCGCGGGTGATGGCAAGTACATCCGCCGCACTGCCGACGGTAGCCGAAATCCGTTCCCGCAGCAGAAGCGGCGCCGCGCCGCGCGGTGCGGGAGAAAGGAGCAGAATATCCGCCCCCGGCACGGTGCGGCGGAGGGAAAGCGCCTCCCCCAGGGTGGCAACGGCAAAGAAATCCGCCCCCACGGCGGCAAGCGCGGCGGCGCATGCCGCCGCGCCATGCCCGTAGGCATCCGCTTTCACCACGCAGATGGGGCGGGGCGACTCGCCCCGCGTGCGGAGATCGGCACAAAGTGCAAGAAAATTCCCCTGCAGGGCAGAAAGGTCCACCGTGATACGGCAGGGGGAGAGCGGAATGCCCGCCGTTTCCGTCTCCCACTCCGGCGATGCGCCGGATGCCGGGAGAAAACATTCGTCGGCGCCGCTCAACCTTCCGCCTCCGGCAGCAGGGTAATGACCGTTTCCCCGGTGCGGCAAACGAGTTTTTCAGGCACGCCGCCCGCCGACATCCGCACGGTGTACTCTGCCGTCCCGTCACGGAAAGTCAGGGTTGCCGCCCCCGATGCGTCCGTCTCGGTATGCGCCCCGCCCGGGTCGGCTAGAAAGAAGCAAAACACGGCAAAATGCGGCATATCCTCCGATGCGGGGCAAAGCACCCCGTCAAGAGAAAGCGTTGCCCCCGTCGCATTGCAGGCAGCCCGCACCCCGCGCAGCGTGTCAGGCGCGGTATAGGTCACCGCCAGGGCGCGCGTGCCGTCCGCCTCGGTGCGGACTTCCAGAATCCCCGCGTAGGCGGTGCCGTCCTCCTCCCATGTAGCGGAAAGGCGATGATCCGCTGCCGCAAAGCGGCGGTAGGCGGTAAGCGCCGCGGTTTCCCCCGCCCCACAGCCGCAAAACGGCAGTACCATGCCGAGAAGCAGCCAGAATGTGACCCATTTTCTTTTCATGTTCATTCCCCCGCAAAACCGTCTTTTACCCTAAGATATATGCATCGGGGCAGAAAAATATGAGCAAAGACCGGGCGAGGATTGCGGCGTTCCGACTGCGGGCGCGGGGCGCCGGCGAGGGTCTCTTCTGCACAGGGGCGGCTGCCGCAGCAGAACCAAAACACGGGGCGGGACGGTGATATTCGAAGAAAACCTTGACTTTTCCTTTCGTTCGTGCTATACTACCCTCCGACAAAAGAAAAAAGGAGACGACTAAAATGACCAAACTTCAACAAAACGGGCGCCGCATCGGCGCTGCTACGCTGCTGCTCTTCCTGCTGCTTTCCAGTATGCTTTGCAGCTGTGCCACCAACCCCCCCGCCCCCAACCCGACCCCCTCGACCGGCGGTACCAAAACCGAACTGACCCTCGGCACCGGGGCAACGACCGTCACGGTAACGGTGGTGGACGACAAGGAGAATCAGACGATTTACACCCTGCACACCGACAAAACCACCCTGCGGGAAGTGATGGACGAGCACAAACTGATCTCGGGCACCGATTCCCAGTACGGGCTGATGGTAGACACCGTTTGCGGCGTGCGCGCCGATTACAGCGCCAACCAGAGTTGGTGGAAGATTCTGATCGGGGAAGAAATGGCACCGACCGGGGTTGATGAGATCAAGCTGACCAACGGCGCATCCTATTCCTTCGTTTACACCATCGGCTAAAGAAAAAAAGCACACCCACGGGGTGTGCTTTTTTTCGGGGGTTTTGCGGTTTTCCCTTTTGGTGTGGTTCCGGGTTCCTGCGGGAGCCTTTTTTTAATCCCATTGATCCGCAAAGAACGGAGTTCCGTCATCGGTCTCGACATCCTTCCCGTAAATGCGGCGGATGGCGCCGCGACGGAAGAAATCTTCGGCAAGTCCGTAATCGGGATAGGTATTGCCCGAAAATTCCACGTCCTCGCAAACCGTAAGATAGACCGTATATTTCGGGTGGGTGGCATCCTCCGGCGTAGCGCCCTCCGCAATGCCGCCGAACCGCCCGAAGCGGTTATCCTTTACCGTGACCCCCCGCACGCTGTTCAGCGCCAGGGCGTAGGTGTTATTGCGGGAAACCATGACATTACCGATGATGCGGATGCCGGAATGAAACACCTGCCGCCCCTCCCGCGGCTGCGTGCAAAGCCCTGCCACCGAGATGGTTGCCTGCTGCACATCCTCGCCCGTGCGGAGATAGCAGCCGGTGTTTTCCATGTAGTTCTCGGAGATTTCCAGATTTTCAAACATCCCGGATTCGCCCCAATCGGTGCCCTGGTGGGCAAGTATGGCAGCCATGCCGAGATTGACGAACGAGCAGTGCGTCACCACCCCGTCCGACGCTTTCAGCACCAGCCCGCGCGCGCGGGCGTTGCGGACCAGGCAATTTTCAAACCGGTAGCCGGACGAGGAGCGGTTGCGGTTATCCACGCACACCTTCGGGTCAGTGGTGACGGTGGAAGAAAGATCGATGCCGACAAGAAGAGTGGGGTCAAACGCCTCGCGCGGCACGGTGACCTCATACACCGTATCGGTACCGCCGTAGACATTTTTTTCGGTGCGGAGAGGAACGGATGCGCTTTGCACGCGCCCGTCGCATACCACCATGCCGTCTGCCGTGTAGGCATAGAGCCGGTCGCCCACGCGGAAGGGGGCGCAGACGCTGCCCGCTACGCTGCCGTTGCGCTGCATGACGGCGGAAAGGTTGTTTTTGTAGCGCAGGACGACAGACCCGCCCTGTTCCTCATACCCGCAAAGGCGGCCATGGGCGGAGGTCTGGTTGGTGCCGTCGTCACACATCCCTTCAAAAAGGCAGGAGATGGCTTGCAGCCCCCTGGTGCTGTGGTTCGAGTGCGTGGCATCGACCGACGAGCAGAGCGGCGGCGTGCCGCGGCAGTTCCCGTCCGCATCCAGATACACGCCGAACGAAACGCCGTATTTCTCTTCCAGCGCGCGGTAACGGTCATACATTTCCCGGGAAATCCGCGGGGCAAAGCCGGGGGTATCCCACAGGCGCAGGAGGGTGCAGCCCTCCCCCTCCACGTATCGGTCATTGTAGCAGAATCCGGCAGCGCCCAGCACCGTGACATCCTCCAGCCGGGGGGAGACGGCATCGGTCACCCACAGGACGGCACCGCCGACCCCGCGGCAGACAATGCTGTCGCCCACCGAAATCATCCGGTAAAGGGAGGCGTGATAGAAAAGGGTCAGAATGCCGGTTTCTTCGTCATACGAAATCACCTTGCCCCCCATATCGGCATACGGTTCGGCGTGCCCCGGGCGGTAGCCGTAGGTGGTGGAAGTCAAGCCGGTGAAGGAATAATACCTGCCGTCCAGCCAGTTTTCTATCATGCCGGCGCCGGCGATGGCCTGAATCTGCCCGTTTTCTTTGCCGATAACAACCATCTGCCCCGTGGAATTTTCCGTATGGTCGAGCATCCCGCCCTTCAGGGTAAAGCCGTCGGCGCCCTGCACATGAATGGTGGCGGTTTGATAGGAGGATTTTTGCCAATAGGTGCCGTAGGCGTAGACAACGGTGTTCTTTTTTGTCCCTGTGCCGAAAGTCACGGTGGCATCCAGCGCGTAGGCGCCGGGGAGGAGATAGACCGCATCCCGCTCCCGGCTCTCCTGTTCGAGAAATTCCCGCAGGCTGCGGCAGGCGCCCTCCCGTTCCCGCACGGCTCTGCGCACGGGCATGGTCAGGAAAAGTTCCTTATCCACCTTCGGCAGGAGGTCTTCATTGGCGCCGACACCGGGATAGGTACCGACGGCAGTGACCGTATCTCCGCTGAGGTTTTGGTTGAACCCCAGATCGCGGGCGGCGGCGACGGTATTCTGATTGGCAAGGAGATAGTTGTTCTTCGCATAATACAGATTCCCTGCCAGCGTATTTTCGACAAAATAAGCGCTGTGGCAATCTTCGATCTTCGCATCGGTTGCCGTATTGCGTATGCAGGAGATATTTTTGGCGCAAGACAGGCGCAGGGTGGCGCCGGTACCCGCCATCAGGCGGTTACCCGCCAAAAGGAGGTTGGTTGCCCCCTGCGCCGTGAGCGCGCCGCGGAGCGTGGAGGCGCTCAGGCGGGAATCCCCCGCCGCAAGAACCACCGACCCGGCGGGAGAGGAAAAATAGCACCGATCGACATAAAAATCACTGCCGGAGGCGGAAAATGCGCACGCGCCGGCGCCGAACGCCGAGGCATACACGGTGGCGCCGGTCACTGCCTCGGCGGCAAATGCGGTACCGGTTGCCACAGCGCGGCAACCGGAAAGCGTCAGGTCCGTGCAGCCGGCGTGAAACGAAAATCCGTTGGTGCCGATGGCTTCCACCCCTTCCAGCACCAGCCCGTCGGAAGACGAAACTTCCATCGCGCTCCCGCTGCCCGCAGTGTTGACCCAGGTCAGGTCGGAAAGCGTGATATTCCGGGCGGCACGCACGGAAAGGGGGAAGTTCGCGAGAATCACCGCGCCGCCGAACGAGTAGGTACGACCGGAGACGCTTTCGATGGTGTAGCCGTCACCGCTGACGCGATAAACTTTGTTTTCCAGCGAACCGCTGCGCACCAGAGCGCGCAACTCGGACGTCGTGATCTCTACGGTTCCGGCGGCGGTGCGACCGAGCAGGGGGAACCGATCGGCGGCGAGGTCGGTGCCGATCCCTTCGGTCGGGGTGTAGCCGCCGTTATCGCGGTTGCCGAGGGAAACCGGGGTATAAGTGCCTGCATAGGACGGCAGAACGGGAACATCCGGCTGCGGCTCTTCCGGTTTTTCATCGGGGTTTGGTTCCGGCTTGGCGGTGCCGCCGGTACTACCCGTTTTGTCCGGTGGCACAGGCGTGGGGGTCGGCGCACAGGCGACAAGGGAAAAGGAGAGGAAACAGAGCGAGAGCAGCCCTGCCAGAAGGCGGCAAATTTGCTTTTTTCTCATGGTTGATTCCTTTCTTACGGGCATCTTTACGGGCATCTTTGCTGACGCTTTGCGGGCAGCGCCGCCGCGCAAAATGAGAGCGCGTTGCGGGATACGCCGCCGCGCGGAATGAGAGCGCGTTGCGGGATACGCCGCCGGGCGGCGGCGTTTTTTTCGGCGGCCGCGGTGGCAGAAAGAGCGCCCCTTCCACGAAGGGAAGGGGCGCTCGAGGGAAACCGAACCAATCAGATATCGCGGATATCGGTAATGGTCAGATCCGTATTGTCAATGTAATCCTTGCCGGTTTCGTTCTCATACTCATCGGATGCCATGATGACATCGGTGGCAGCGAAAGAAAGCAGCTCGGCTTCGGGGCGATTATATTTTTTCATGTCTTTTGCCTCCTATCTTACGCGTTGTAGGCAGCGATTGCCTTGGAGAGTTCCATCATCGCGCAGACGAGTTCCGGCAGACCCTTTTCGTCGGAATCCATCATTCTGGCGGCAAAGGACTCTACGCTGTAGGTCATGTGGTAGCCATAGTAACGGACACGACCGTTCTGTACGCACAGACGCATATGATGTACTTCGGACAACTCACGCAGACCGATGTTTTCGATCAGGAAACTGTTCTTGCTATCCATCTTCAGACCGACACGATCGGCGTTCATGGTATCCTGATCGGTGCCGTGCTGCAGATAGATGGGGCAAGCTTTCTCGGTATCGGAAATATCGGCATAGATGCGGATGGAGATCTTGCTGTCCACGATCAGCGAGAAGGAGCGGAGCTCGGAAGCAGAGATCAACGTACCGATCTTTTCACCGTCAAACTTTGCGTAGTACAGAATCGACAGGTCAACCAGCCCCTTGAACGCATTATCGAGTTTCGCATTGGCGAGATTCCCGGTATTGTAGTTGAAGTAAACCTGTGCGGCGGCACCGTAGTTCAGAATGCCGGCGAGCATTTCCTGCTCTTTGATATCGGTGGTGGCGTTGAACTGGTTGTAAACCTTCTCCATCACGCTCATCTCGGTGACGGCAGACTGCACCAGCACTTCATCGCCCTTCTTTGCGTACACCTGTACATACAGGGTATCGGCAATTTCCTTCGGGGAGAAGCCGTCATACACGCAGGAGTAAGAGAAATCACGGTTCAGGGTCATCGGCAGCGTAGCCACGGCGTTGGCAGCCGTCTTTTCGCCGCTGACATTCTTATCCCAAACATACACACCGACTTCGGTGGAATCGAGATAAACGTCTTTGTTTGCGTAAGCAATGAAACTCAGACCGATGGTGTTATCGGCAACCACCTTTGCGTCTGCCACTTCCATGAAGTACTTCGCATCCGGCTTGCCGGAGGTGAAAGAAGTGATGTCATAGAGCGAAACGACAGGGGTTGCGCACATAACCTTTACTTCGGACGGCACAGCGCTTGCCACAAAGTGCAACACATCGCCTTTCACAAGTTCCACGCCGGTCGGCATTCCGGAAGCGCTGACCACGCCGTTGGCATCCGAGGAAACGGTGACTTCTTTCAGAAGCGTGCCGTTCTTATAAACAGTCATCTTTGCGCTGGCGTTCTTTGCCGCTCTCAGGTTGTTATCCGAGAGACGCAGGTTGGTCAGCGAAAGGTCAGCCTTGGCATGAGCAATCGAGGTGTACTGGTAGGTCGGTGCGAATTTACCGGCATCTTCGGTACCGAAGTTATAACCGCCGAGAATGGTATCGCTACCATACAGGTAAATGCCGTTGTACTTGCCGCCTTCCAGGAGTTCGCGGTCGCGACCTGCCCAAGCCTCGGTCAACTGTCTGCGCTGCCAGGGATATTCAATGAACTTACCGGCAGTCAGATCATAGTCGCCGAGTTTCCAGGTAGCGGAAGTCTGCTTGACCGTAGAATAGCCATTGACGTTACGCGCCACCGGCCAGTCATTGCTCATGGTATTGAAGGTTTCTGCCATGCGGGTCGGAACGGGAACATAGCCATCTGCCCAGGTGATCTCCGGCGAAGCGGAAACACCGGCAGTCGTCTCACGACCGAACACGTACTGAATCTTATCGCCGATATTGACCTGCACCTTATCCAGCGCCGTGCCTACCTGTTTCTTGAAATGTTCATTGTCCGTGACAACGGCGAACTTATCGCCATCCGTCATCGTAGCGCCCTTCGTCGGCCAGATCATGGAACCGTTGATGAAAATGCCGAGACGAACGGCAGCCACTTCGCCGTCAGCCAGCAGGTCGCCGTCGCCGCTGCGAAGAACGGCGGCCATCGCTTTGAAGCCGATCTTTACGGTGCCTTCATAAGGCGCCTCATAAGTATAGACAAAACCGGAGGTGGAACCGTAGCCGGAACCGTCCGTCTTCTGTACATAATACCGGGTATCAACATTCGGAATGTTCGAACGGGAAGCCAAAATAACCGTACCGTTATTGAGGTAAATAAAACTACCGTCGACCTGCCCCCAAGTGTTGCCGTTTTTCAGAATGGAGTACACCCTGTCAAAGTCATTCAGGGCGATGAGTTTGCCCTCGGCAAATTTACTCATGGTCCAGTTTCCGTTAAAGCCCGTGAAGGACTGCCCCTCCACAAACGTAGGGTAGTTATCTCCCCCCAGCTCCAGAACGGTAGAAAAGCCCTTTGAATCAGCAGCCGTCAAGGAAATCAGCATAGCGGGAACCACCGCTGCTACCATGCAGACAGCCATGATCAAACTGAGAATGCGTTTTTTCATGTTTTTTTCCTTTCGTTACAATGGTTTGTATGAGTGCCCTAAACCTCTACACACGTATATCATACCACAACCTTTTCGATTTGTCAACAAATTGTTGGATTCTCGGCAGGGCGCGGACTGCCAAACTTCGGAGCCTTTTTTTGTACAGTTTGCACAAATGCAGAATGGCGCTTTTTCCCCGCAGAGCGCGGGAGCGCGCCGGCACGCTTTCTTTTTCCGCCCCGCTTGACAAAACCGCGGAGATATGGTAAAATGAGCGTAACGATTTTCCCCTGTGAGGTGAAAAAAGATGGAAAAGCGCCCGTTTGATGCACCGCACGCGACCCTTGTGCTGTTTGGTACGCAGCCCTTTCTTCTGGCAAGTGACGAAAAAGAAGATGACGGTAAGAAGGACTGGGGCAACGACGGCATTGAACTGCCGCCCGTACCGCTGCGTTGAAAAAAGAAACACACCGTGCCGCCGGGCAAGCCCCGGCGGCACGGTGTGTTATCTGCCGTAAAGATCGGCAAGCGCGGCAAAGCGGGCGGTATCCACGCGGGAGAGTTGCTCCTCCGTCACGCGGTAGGTCCAGTTCCCCGCCGCCGTGCCGGGGCGGTTGATGCGGGTATCCTCCCCGAAGCCGAGCAGATCCTGCAGGGGAAGGATGAGCAGATCGGCGTGTGAGGCGTACATTGTCCGGATCACGCAGGGGAGCGCCCCGTCAATTTCCGTGCCCGGGTAGCCGCAATAAGCAAAGACGCGGCGGCGGGTTGCCTCCGGCAGGGCGAAAAGATACCCGAGCAGCGTATTATTATCGTGCGTGCCGGTATATGCCACCGCGTGGGCGGGGTAGCGGTAGGGGAGGTGCGGGCTGTCCTTCTCCAAAAAGGCGAACTGCAGCACCCGCATACCGGGGAGCCCGCTGTAGGAAAGGAGTTCCTCCACATCCGGCGTATCGCCGCCAAGATCCTCGGCAACCAGCAGCTTTTCCCCTGCCGTGCGCCGTAGGACATCCATCAGTTCCCTGCCCGGTCCCCGCACCCATTTCCCCCCGCGTGCGTCGGTGGCGTCGGCGGGGATGCTGTAATAGGAGGCGAAGGCGCGGAAGTGGTCGATGCGCAGCCCGTCAAAGGAAGCCAGTTCGTGCCGGATGCGGTCGGTAAAAAAGGAGAATCCGTCCTCCCGCATGGCATCCCAGCGGTAGAGGGGGTTGCCCCAGAGTTGCCCCGTTTCGGAAAAGCAATCGGGCGGTACGCCGGCAACAGCGGCGGGGGTGCCGTCCTCCCGGAGTTGGAAGATGCCCGGGTTTTCGTAGACATCGGCAGACTCGGCATCGACATAGATCGGAATATCGCCGAGCAGCCGCACGCCGTTTGCGGCGGCATAGGCATGCAGCGCATCAAACTGGCGGCAGAACTGATACTGCGTGAAGGCGAGGGCGAAATAATACGCACCGTCATACCGGTCGGTCACAAAGGCACGGGCGGGGCGGTCGTCGTTCGCACGCCGGAGCGCCATATAGCGGCAGAACGCCGCGGTGCGGGGGCGGGCGGCAAGAAATTCTTCCACCGCGGCGCGGTCCCCGAAACGGGCGGCGGCACGGGAGAGGAGCGCAAAGCGCTCCTCTCCCGTGCGGTCGTACTCGCAGGCAAAGGGATTCTGCCCGCGGGCGGCATCCAGTTCCGCCCGGGTGAGCAGCCCTTCCTCTGCGAGGGTCGGCAGATCGATGAAGGCGTAATTGTAACTGAACGCCGAAAACGACTTATAGGGAGAGTTGCCCTCCCCGGGCAGGCAGAAGGGCAGCACCTGCCACCAACGGAACCCGCCCGCCCGCAAAAAATCCACAAACCTGCGTGCCTCGCGCCCGAAGGAACCGACGCTGTAAGCGCCCGGCAGCGAGAACACCGGCAAAAGAACGCCGCTTGCACGTGAAAGTTTCAAAAGAACACCTGCCTTTTTTGCAATTCATTCATTCAGATAAAGCGATTCATACACCCCGCCGGGGATAAATTCCCGCAGAAGCGAAGTCTCCGGCACCAGATCCGCGGGGATGGGGGCAAAGCGGGAGAGCGCGGCGCGCACCACCTCGATATAGTCCCCCTGCGGGGCATCGGGGGCGGAGAGCAGCGCCTCGTCAAAGGGGCGCAGCACGCCGATTTCATAATCGTGAAAGGTGTTGATGGCGCAGTCGGCACGGTGCTTATAGGGATAGAGATTCCGGTTCTCCCCCGCCAGCACATTCTGCCAGACCTCGTAGGTACGGCGGGCGGGAAAGGCACGGTAGAGGTGATCGCGGCAGAGACGGCGCAGGAACCGGATCTTGCGCCCCGAGAGAACGCGCGTGCCGTCCTCCTCCGCAATGTTGGTGGAAACGCTGACAAACAGGCGCAAAAGCCCCCCGTCCGACATTCCCACATCCATTTTCGGGTTCAGGGCGTGCAGCCCCTCAAAAATCACAACCCCCGCCTGCGGCAGGCGAAGCGGCGTGCCGCCCCCGCAGCGGGCGGCACGTTTGAAATCATAACGCGGCACGGGATATTCTTCCCCCGAAAGCAGGGTTTCCATGCAGGCATGAATCTCATCGGTGTGAAGGGCATCGACCGACTCAAAATCCGGTGTGCCGTCCGGAAGGCGCGGATAAGCCGGGTCGGCGGCGGGGGAACGGTAAAAATCGTCAAGCGATACCACGGCGGCAAAATGCCCCGCCGCCCGCAACCGGTCGGCAAGAAAATTGGCGGTGGTGGTTTTACCGGAACTGCTCGGCCCTGCCAGCAGAACCACCTGCCGCCCGCTGCCGGACAGCAGGTGCGCGGCAACCGCGTCCACCTGCCGGTGATAGCGGTTCTCCGCCGCGGCGATGGCGGCGGGCAGATCCGAAAGGCGCGCGCGCAGCGCGGCGCAGGAAAGATCGGTGGTCATGAAACGTCCTCCTTATGGCTTTTTAACAGGATACCCCGCCTTTTTCATTCTGTGACAGGCGGGGCGGTTTTTTTATTTTGTTTTTCAGGGCTGTTTTTGCAGCCGCGCCGAAACGGCGGCGGAAAACGCCGCGGCGGCGGGAGAGAGAGACGGGCGGGCGAAGAAGCGGGCGGGGTACCCGATGCCCTCCGCCGCCAGGCGGCAAAGGCGCACGCCGGCGCACTCCGCCGTGCGGTGCGAAATGCCGGAAAGAAAGGCAATGCCCTCCCCCGCCGCCACATAGGCAAGCAGACAGGAAACATCGCCGCACACCACCGAAACGGGGAGCGCCACACCGGCATCCGAAAGGCAACGGCGGGCAACCTCCTGCGCGGGAGAGGCGCCGTCCAGCGCCACCAGCCGCTCACCGCCGAGGGCGGAGAGCGGCACGCGATCCCATTCGGTCAGGCGGTGGGAGTCCGAGGTCAGAAGCAGCACTTCGGCAGACAGCACCTCAAAAAGGGGCGAAAGCCCCGGCACCGCCTCCGCCGCCGACACGCCAAGGTCGTAGGTCACGCCGGGCAGGGGGGTGCGGTGGACGTGAAAGGTCACGCCGGGATTTTCGGTGCGAAAATCGGTGAGAAGGCGCAGGAGCGCATCAAAATGCTCTTCGGCGAGGAGATAGACCTCCCCCGCAAGCCCCTCGCCCTCCCCACGCACTTTTTTCGCGGCGTCCCCGAGCAGATCCAGCGCACGCTGCACCTCCCGGCAGAAGCGGCGCCCCGCCTCACTCAGGATGACGCGGTTGCCGCTGCGGACAAAAAGCTGCACCCCGAGTTCCTTTTCGAGTTGCGAGATGGTTTTGGAAATGGCGGACTGGGGAATGTTATGATACTTTGCCGCGCGGGTAAAATTTTCGGTGCGCGCGGCGGTGCAAAGGTAGCGGAGTTGCAGAAGTTCCATGTGGTATCCTTTCGGTCAGTCATCAAGACGGTGGTAGGTCAGCACGGGCAGAACGCACCCCTCCGCCGTATCCACGCTCCGCGCGCGGCGGCAGACAAAGGTCACGACATCGCCCGCCCGGACATCCAGCGTCAGTCCTTCGGTCGCGCGGCACATCTCATCCAGCGTCGTATCGCGCCGCACGGTGAAAAAGCCGTCCTCCCCCGCCGGGAACACGGTTTTGCCGTTGACGCGGACGGCAAACAGATAGTCGTTCTGCGGGGCAAAAAGATCGGTAAACGAAACCGTGAGGCTGCCGCTTTCGGGGGCAAGGAAGGCATAGCCCACATCCCATTCGGCGGTGGGGCCGAACACATAGTTCCGCGCCGTGTAAATGCCGCCGTGGCCGCCCCAGATATTCCTGCCGTCATAGAGCCAGCCGAAGTTTTTATCTATCTTTTCAAAAGGCGTAAACGACCCGTCCTCCTGCGAGATATAGCCGCAGCGGAAAGGACCGGGGTAGGCGACAAAGGCATAAGAGCCTGCCGTGCCCGATACAATCGGCGCGGAATCGAGAAAGGCGTAGGAAAGGCGCAGCGTACCGCGCAGAGAAAGCGTTTTTTCTCCCTCCGTGGTCCCGAGCCGAACCGAAAGCACCGTATCGGTGCGCAGCCCGAGCAGCCGGTATCCTTCGCTGCGCACGCCCTCCCCCGTGCAGGTCACGGTGGGAAGCAGGCGCTTGGAAAGCCCGAGGGGAGACACGCGCGGCACGAGCGCCGCCGCGCGGTCGCGGTCGGTCATCTTCACTTCCCCTTCCGCCGCGGCGGTGCCGTCATAATTCAGAAACGAGAGTGCGGGGGTGGTATCGCCCCCGCGGATGCCGAGGGCAAGGAGCAGGTTCCGCGCCGTCTCGCACGCCCGTTCGTTCTGCGCCGCGGCGGTACAGGTACCGTCCGCGCGGTAAAGTTCGGATACGGTTGCGGGGGTGTGATAGCCGAAAAAGAGGCGGAAAGCGCGCGCGTCATAGCGCGAAAAATACTGCTGCACCGAGGCGGCATCGGCAAAGGCGTTGACCGCATCCGAAAGCAGGAACACGTCCGCATCCTCCCCGCTGTTTGCCAGTGCGTACGCACCGGCGCGCACCCCGTTCATGGCGAGCGTGGTGCTGCCGTACCCGGTTTCTGCCCGCGGGAGCACGATGCCGGTGAAGGAAGAGGGATAATCCGCATCCCCCTGCGAGAAGGAGAACGCGGCATCCAGCGTAGCCTTGGCTTCCCGGAAGGCGGCGAGGAACGCCGCCTCGGACAGGGCGCCGTCCATTCCCGCATCGGGCGCATAAAACCAGCCGGTACGGGCGTGCACGTAGTGCCCCGACGCAAATTCCCCACGCAGGGTATCGGCAACCGAGGCAAAGAGCGCCGCGACAATTTCCGCCGCCCCGCCGCCGGGGGCATAATCAAAGATGGAGGTGTTCTCCATTGCCATGTTGACAACCAACACCTTTTCCCCGGTCTGCTCTACCCACTGATAGGCAAGCGGCGCGGAGAAGGAGGCGTATTTCCCCGCCCCGCTCTGGGTCAGTTCTTCGGTGCGGCAGACGGGCATCATGTAATTTTTGGAATACTCGCCCCCATCGGTCAGGGTAGCGGGCACAAAGTCATCGGCATTGGCGGCGGTGGGGCGGGGCGAGCCGCTGGCAGCGGGGAAAATGCCGTAGACATTCCCGCGGGAAGCGCGGAGCGTGGCGCTGTCCGGTGTGGCACTGCCGCGCACCTCGCTGCCGCCGAGCAGAAGAAAGACGGCAAGGCGCGCAGGGGAAACCCGGACGGGGAGCGATCCCTCGCTCCCGTCCGGCAGGCGGTAGTGCACCGTGGCACTGCCGATGCCGACCGCCCGCAGGCAGAAGGCGGCATCGCTCTCCCCGGTCAGGGTCAGCACCTCCCCCTCCCCTGCGACATCGGAGAGTGAGAGGAACGTGCCGTCGAGCGAAAGATCATCGTCATAAAACAGGCTGCGGACACCGTCCTCCGGCGCGGGTGCAGGGGCGGGCGCCTCACCGGCGGGTTTTTCCAGAAACGCGCGGATCGCGGAAAGTTGCGCGCAGCCGGAGAGCGACAGGGCGCAGCACAGGCAAAGTAAGAGCGCCGGCATCCGGCGGAGCAGAAATCGCATAAAGGCTCCTTTCCCCCAAACAGGCGAGAAAAAGAATGGCGGGGGCAGCCCTTCCGTGCGGAAGGGCTGCCGCACACGTTCATTATACGGCATTTTGTGCCGGATTGCAAGAAAAAGATAAAAAAGATACAAATTTCCTGCCTTTTTTCCGCCCGGATACAGCAAAATGGAGAAAAAACGCAAAAAAAGCGGAGGCTGCCACAGGGGCAGCCTCCGCGCTTTGCCGAATATCCGGCAGGAATTTTAATAATTGGTCAGTTCTTCGTATCTCTCGGCAAGTGCCTGCAGACGCTTCTGCATGGTGTCGGAGATACCCGCCCACATATCGGCAGCGCTGCCGCCGTCGTTGATGGCGGTACGGGTGAAGTAGGCAAGACCGACGTTCGTGCCGTTGTACGCCACGCGCAACTCATCCGAAGCGGACGAGTGAATCATGGACAGGTCATAGGTACGACCCTTGTAGATGTAGTCGATCATCGGAATCGACGCCTCATCACGGGTGTTACCGTGGGTCAGAATGACATCGTAGTAAGCCGGAACGACCGTACGGTGCGTTTCCGCTGCCAAAGCCTCGGTCAGGGCGCCGATCATGGTCTTACGGGTCTCATCGTTCGAGCCGACAGGCGCGTAGATGACCGAAGAAGAGTCGTTCACGCCGGCAAGATAGGTCTTCTGGTTCTTCGAACTCTTCGGGTAAGGAAGAATACCGAAATCAATCTCGGCTTCGTGCAGCGTTTCCCCATCCAGAGAACCGAGCAGCGTGGTCAGGAACAGACCGCCGCCTGCGGCGAACTTCTTATCGTTATCCGAATAGGTCGTGAGCGCACCGCTCGACTTCCAGATCGAAGAAATTGCGTCAATGGTAGCCACCGTGGTGCTGGTCATGGTCATCAGTTCGGGCGTAGTTTCGCCGTCATTGATGACCTGCTGAATCCCGGCGGCTCTGCTTGCCAGATCCAGCGGGTGAACGGTGGTGGAAAGCAGACCGAAGGTATCCTCGGCATCCACCTTGTTCGGCTCGCCGGAGGTGGGGTTATCCCGCCAGAAATCCTTAACGATCTTATACATATTATCGAGCGTCCAGTCACCGCCCTCGACGACGTCGTAGAGCGTGTTGTACCTGGCGTCGATGCTCTTTGCCACGTTGTTATCGTCTGCCATGTCCTTATTGAACACGAGGCAACCGGTATGGTACAGGGCGGACATATTGATATCCGACACGCCGACAAACTGACGGCCGTAGAGCGTAAAAGCAATGTTCGACTGGGGGTTCCACCAATCGTTCTTCCCGATGCTGTCCTTGACATAGGGCACCTCGGAACGCAGGTCATAAAGCATACCGGTCATGATAATCGGACCGACGAGCCAGACCTGACCGAGCGCCACGTGGAAGTCCACGTTGCCGTCATTGATCGCACGCTTGACCGCGTTGGTATGATCCTCCGCCACCTGACCTTCGGTGTAAGAGGACGTGATCTTCACATTGAAGAGGTTGTTCATGCGGTTGTTACGCTGCAGAATTGCATCATCACGCTGGTCGGGCTTCTCTTCTTCCTTATAAATCTCACCCAGGTAAGAAGGAAGCATCGAGACAACGAACTCTTCGCCGTTGAAGTTATGTTCGCCAACGCTGTCCAGACGCGGGGTCGTATCACCGGGGTTCGGGTTGTCGGGATTGCCGCCGTTATTATTATTATTGTTCGGACAGGCAGCAAAGGGCAACGTCATGCAAAGTACAAGCAAAAGTGCAAATACCCGTTTCATAGAGCAGAATTTTTCCTCCATACTATTTTTTCAGTATTCCCATTATAGCACGCCGGATGTCAACTGTAAAGAGGACGGACGGAAAATCGGCGCCTTGCACAATTTTCTGGGTGTGTTTTTTGGCAATATGCCTATATTTTTTGACCGATATTTTCCTTTTTCCCAAAGGTTGCCGCTTCGACAAACGCCACAATGGGCGCGGGGTCGGCAAGCGAGTGGGGGTGGTGGTCACATTCCGGCTTGACGATAACGGTCACGGGTGCCCCCGCCGCACGGTAAGCGGCAACCAGGCAGGCGCCGTTTTCTTCATACGGCACGGTTTTATCGGCGCCGCCCGCCACCAGCAGCACGGGCAGGCGGGTGGCAATGAGTTCGGGCAGGCGGTCGATCGGTGCGCCGCGGAACGCCAGCACATCCGCCACCGTGCGCAGGGAAAAGACCCGCGCTTTGCAGTCTTCCCACTCCGCGGGCGAGCCGCAGCCCAGCCCCAGCCCCGCCGGCCAGCTTTTGAGGTCCAGCACCGGCGCATCCAGATACAGGCAGGTGCAATCGGCGGGGTAGGCGATGGCATAATTGCAGGCATACAACCCGCCGCGGGAAAAGCCGAAGAGGGCGGCGCGGGGGGATAGGTGATAGGTTTCCGTCAGGTAGTCGTGAAAGCGGTGGAATGCCGCGATGGCGGCGGGGGAACCGTATTCATTGGAAACGCAGTAATAGGCGATGTGGAAGCCGCGTGCGAGCAGCGCCAGATCTGCCTGATTGAAGGCATAAAGAAACTCGGTGCGCCACACCCAGGGGTTGCCGGGGGCGGGACTCTCCGGCACAATCAGGGTGGCGGCTCTGCCGTCCAGGGTAAATTCAATCGTTTGGCTCACTGGGAAAACTCCTTTGTTTTTTTCCTCATTATAGCACGGCGGGCGGGGGAAGTCAAGGCGGTTTTAACGATTTATTCACATTTCGGGAGCGGGGGTTTGCTATAATGAAAAGAACGAAAAAAGCGGGAGGCAACCATGGAAGAGGGGGCATACGGTGCGGATTTTGCCGCGCAGTTTGACGCATTGTTCAGGGCGAACGGGCTGGGGGACTTTGCCACCCCCGAAAACGCCGCTGCGTTTGCCGCACTTGCGGCGCACATGCGGGAGGAAAACGCCCGCTTCAACCTGACCGCCATTACCGAGGAGCGGCAGGTGCTGTTCCGCCACATTCTGGACAGTGCCGCTTTCGCGCGGTTTCTGCCGCAGGGAGCGCGGGTACTGGACGTGGGCTGTGGGGCGGGGTTCCCTACCCTGCCGCTTGCCGTCTGCCGCCCCGATCTTTCCCTTACGGCGCTGGACGCTACCCGCAAGCGGGTAGAGTACGTGGCGGGGTGTGCGGCGCTGCTCGGGCTGAAGAACGTGCAGACGGTCTGCGCGCGGGCGGAGGAAGCCGCGCGCACCGGACTTCGCGGCGCGTTTGATGCGGTGACCGCCCGTGCGGTAGCGGCGCTGCCGGTGCTGGCGGAACTTTGCCTGCCCTTTGTACGGGTGGGGGGATTGTTTTTGCCGATGAAGGCACGCGGGGCGGCGGAGGAAGCCGCCGCCGCGCTCCATGCGGTCGGGTGCCTTGGCGCCGAGGCGGCGGGGAGTGAGACTTTCACCCTCTCGGACGGCGCGGAAGTGCTGACGCGCACGGCGCTCTTTTACCGCAAAAAGAAGGAGACCGACGCCGCCTATCCCCGTGCCTATGCGCGGATTCTGAAAAAGCCGCTCTGACGCCGGCGGCGCCCCCGCAGGTTACGGGGGCGCCGCACCGTTTTCCGCGCCGGGCGGAACACCGAACCGGATTCCGGCAAGCGGCGTGCCGGAAACCGGCATACCCGCACAACGGCAAAACCGACGCCGGGGTGCCGTGCGGGCGCCCGGTTGCCGGGTACGCCCGCCATGCGGGTGCCGCGACCGAAAAAAGAAAGGAAACGCCATGAAACGAACGAACAAACTGCCCGAGTTGCTTGCCCCTGCCGGCTCGCCCGATGCGCTGCGGGCGGCAATAGAAGGCGGGGCGGATGCCGTCTACCTCGGCGGCAACGGGTTTAACGCGCGGGCGGGCGCGGTGAATTTCGGAGAAGAGCAGATGGCGGACGCCGCCGCGCTTTGCCGGATGTACGGCGTTTCGCTTTACGTGACGCTCAACACCCTGCTCTATGACCGCGAATGCGAGGCGTTTTTGCGTTACGCCGCCACCCTGTATGAAATGGGGGTTGACGCGGTGATTGTTGCCGATTTCGGCGCCATGCGCCTGCTGCGCACCTACCTGCCGGGGTTGCCGGTGCATGCCAGCACGCAGGCATCCGTACACTCGCTTGCGGGGGCGGAAGCCGCCGCCCGCATGGGCTGCCGGCGGGTGGTGCTGGCGCGGGAGTTGCCGCTTGCCGAAATTGCCGCCGTCACGGCGGCGGCACCGATCGAAACCGAGGTGTTTCTGCACGGGGCGCTGTGCGTTTCCCACTCGGGGCAATGTCTGTTTTCCTCTCTGGTCGGGGGGCGTTCCGCCAACCGCGGGGAATGCGCCCAGCCCTGCCGCCTGCCCTATAACGGCACCTACCCCATCAGCCTGCGGGATCTTTCGCTTGCCCCGCACGTGCCTGCGCTGATCGGGGCGGGCGTTGCCTCGCTGAAAATCGAGGGGCGGATGAAAAGCCCCGCCTACGTCTACGGGGTCACGTCCATCTACCGCCGGCTGCTGGACGAGGGGCGCGCCGCCACGGCGGAGGAAAACCGCCGCCTTGCCGCTCTGTTTTCGCGCGGCGGCTTTACCGACGGTTATTTTTGCGGCAAGTGCGAGCGCCCGATGACGGGCGTGCGGTCGGAGGAGGACAAGAGCGCCAGCCGCGCCCTGCCCCCGCCGCCGGTCGGCGTGCGGAAACTCCCTGCCCGCGGCGGCGTCCTTCTGTGGAAGGGGAAAGCGGCTTCCTTCTCCATCTACCTCGAGGACGGGCGGGAGGCGACCTACCATGGCGCCGTTCCCGTGCCGGCACGCTCGGCACCCCTGACCGTGGACGGCGTGCGGGAGCGGCTCTCGCGCACCGGCGGCACGCCGGTGCTGCTGCCGCCCATGGCGATTGCCGTTTCGCTGGACGAAGGGCTGAACCTTTCGCCGGGGGAACTGAACGCGCTGCGGCGCGGGGCGATGGACGCGCTGTTTGCGCCCCCCGTACGGCATGCCCCTCCCCTGCCCGAAAAAAAGGATCTTCTGCCGCCCGGGGGCGGGAACGCCCCGGTTTGCACGGTGCTTTGCCTGCGGGCAGAGCAGGCGGACGCGCTGCGCGCGGCATGGCGGGCGGCGGCGCCAAACGGAACGGACACCGGAAGCGACGAAGAACCGCAGGGGCGCGAAAACACGGCGCGCCAGGAAAAGAACGTGCTGCCGGAGAGTGCCGGCGCGACCGCACAGGCAGGTGCAACTGCCGCACGGCAGACGCCGCCCCCCGGCGCCCCGCTCCTCTTTTTGCCGCTCTTCGGTTATGAAGAGGCACACGAACTGCCCGATGGCGTTTACCTGCCGCCGGTGATCTGCGAGCGGGAGAAAGAGGACGTCCGCGCCGCGCTGCGCCGCGCCCGTGCGGCGGGCATTGCGTATGCCCTGTGCGGCAACATCGGCACGATTGGGCCCGTACGGGAGATGGGCTTTACGGTGATCGGCGATTTCCGTCTGAACATCACCAACCGCGCCGCGGCCGCCGAGATGCGCGAGGCGGGCGTTGCCCACGCGATTCTTTCCCCCGAACTGACGTTGCCACAGGCGCGCGACATCGGCGGCGGGGTGTTGGTGTACGGCAGAATTCCCCTGATGCTGACCGAGCGCTGCTTTGTGCGCGAGAATTTCGGCTGCGGGGCGTGCGGGCACGCCGCCCTAAGGGATCGGCGGGGCGTTTCGTTTCCCATCGTGCGGGAATACCCGCACCGCGGCATGATTCTGAACAGTCTGCCGACCTACATGGGCGACCGTGCGGCGCAGCTTGCCGACTACCGCATTACGGCAACGCATTTTCTTTTTACCGTGGAAAGCGGGGCGGAGTGCGCCGCCGTATGGCGCGCCTTCCGGCGGGGAGAGGCGCTCCCCTGCCCCTGCCGCCGTGTGGCGGTGAAATCATTCCGACGTGACGGGTGACAAACACGCCGCCCGCGCCGAAAAACGTACCCCAAGCGGAAACGCGGAACATCCCGGGAGGCGTCCCTTCTCCGACCGGCGCCGCATCCGGGTCATAAAAAAGCGGCACACCGTGCCGCTTTTTTTGTGTTTTCCCGTTGGTTTGCCAACCCGTGAAAAGCAGGTGACGAACCAAAAAGTCCGCCGCTGCCATGGGCAGCGGCGGGGCGACTTCAATTCTTCTCGTAAACTTCCCGCCGTAGGACATAAATGGCGGGGAGGGTACGGTACTTTTCCGCGTAGTCCAGCCCATAGCCGACGACAAACTCGTTCGGCACCCGGAAGCCGCAGTAAGAGACTTCCACGGGGGTGACCCGCCGCTCGGGCTTATCGAGCAGCGTGCAGATGCGGACCGAGGCAGGATTCCGCGATTCGATGAGCGATTTGAGGTAGGAAAGCGTGGTGCCGCTATCGACCATATCCTCCACGATAATCACGTGCCGTCCGGCAATCGGGCGGTCAATATCCTTAATCATGCGGACGCGGCCGGTGGTCTGCGTATCCCCGCCGTAACTGGAGACCGACATGAACTCCAGTTCCGCCGGAATGGTGAGGCTTTTGGTCAGATCGGCAAAGAAGTAGATGCTGCCCTTCAGGATGCAGACAAACAGGGGGTCAAGCCCAGCATAATCCCGGTCAAGTTCTGCCGCCAGTTGGGCAACGCGCGCGGCAATCTCCTCCCGGCTGATAAGGACTTTTTCGTATTCTTGCATGGTGTTCTCCTTTTTTGGGGGATGTCCTTACAGCCCGAGGCGGTCCACGGTCTTGTAAAGCGACTCGATATACGCGCGGCGGCGGGCGCAGGTGTTCTGCATCTCGCTGATCTGTTCGCGCGTGAACTTGTCAAGGTCGCCTTCCTTCAGTTTGTTCTTATACATCCGGTCAAGAATCAGCGCGTAGTGGATGTCAACGGCGCAGATTTCGTTATTGCAGTCGCAGATGACCTCGTTCGAATGCCCCTTGAACAGCTCGTCCACCGCAAATTCACCCATGCGGGAGGCAAGCAGACGGTCACGCAGGCTGGGTACGCCGCCGCGGATGACGTGGGCAAGGCGGGCAAAGCGCGACTCCACGCCCGTTTCCTCTTCGATGCGGGCGGTCAGCTTCTCCGAGAAATCATGCCCGAGCCCCTCGGACACCACAATGATGAAGTTCCGCTTGCCGAGGGCGCGGGAGTGCTTCATTTTGGCAATCAGCGCATTTTCATCAAACGGAATCTCGGGTACCACAACGGCGGTGGCGCCGACGGCAATGCCGGTTTGCAGCGCGATATCGCCGCAGTCACGCCCCATGACCTCCACCACGCTGCAACGGGCATGGGACTCACAGGTATCGCGCAGGCGGTCGATCATTTCGATGCAGGTATTCATCGCCGTATCGAAGCCGATGGTATAATCGGTGGCGGTAATGTCGTTATCAATGGTGCCGGGCAGCCCGATGCAGGAAACGCCGCGGGCGGTCAGGTCGGTGGCGCCGCGGAAGGTACCGTCGCCGCCGATGGCAACGATACCGTCGATATTATGCTTGCGGCAGGTCGCCATGGCAGCCTGCATGCCCTCTTCGGTCTTGAACATGGGGCTGCGCGCCGTATAAAGGAACGTGCCGCCATGGTTGACGATATTGGAAACATCGCGGATGCCGAGCGGGCGGATATCGTCGTGGATCAGCCCTTCATAGCCCGATACAATGCCGACCACCTCTACACCGTTGGCAATGGCGGAGCGGGTCACGGCACGGATGGCGGCGTTCATGCCGGGCGCATCTCCGCCCGAGGTCAGTACACCGATTCTTCTGAAATTCTTCATGGAAAACATCCCCCTTTACAGGATAATTATAATGACAGAAATGAGGCGTCCTCCGCCCGGCAGAGAACCATGGCAATTCCGGTCTCCCCGGAATAGGCAACAAGGACGCGGGCGCCGGCATAATCCGCATAGCGGACGGCGGCGCGGGGTGAGGTACGGTAAAGCGGCTCGGTCTTTCCCTCAAACCGCACACCGCCCTCCCGCAGGGAAAAGACAAATGCACGCGCACCGTGCCGTGCAGGCAGGGCGCGGGTCAGGGTCACTTCATAAAACGCATAGGGAAGCCGGAGCAGGTAACGCAGATACAGATACAGCGAAAGCGAGAAAAGCACTCCCGCCGCCGCGGTAGCCGCCGTGATGCCGAAAAGGAACGAAACCAGCGCCGGAGAAAAGGAAAACAGCCAAGGCAGAAGAAGCGAGGCAAGCGCAAGGAGCGCCGACGCGCCGCCGAACGCCCCCGCCATATGCCGCAGCAGACGGCGGTGACAGCGGATATCCACTGCCCCGTCAAGCAGTTCTTTTTTTACCGCCGCATCGAGATGCGGCAGCGGTACGGCTTCCGGGGTTGCCACGGGTGTGCCGGCCGTCTTTCCCCGCCCGGCGGGCGAGGGGCGGTCTGCCGCGCTCACGGCTGCACCGCGCGCTCCCGCGCGCGGCGGGGGCAATCGGAGAGCCGCTCCATCATGGCAAGCACGGCGGCACGGCGCACCGCCGTACGGTCGCCGGGGAAGGTATAGACTGCGGTTTCGGTCACCCCATCCATCGTCACGCCGATAAACACCCGCCCGACGGGAATTTCCTCACTGCCGCCGCCGGGGCCGGCAAGCCCCGTGACCGAAACGCCGATGCGGGCGCCGGTGGCACGGCAGACGCCCTCCGCCATGGCGGCGGCAACCGGGGCAGAAACGGCGGTATATGCCGCCAGTGCCGGCGCAGGAACGCCGAGCAGCTTTTCTTTGACGCCGTTGGTATAAGACACCACACCGCCGAGAAATACCTCGCTTGCCCCCGGAACATCCACAAGGGTCTTGGAAAACCAGCCGCCCGTGCAGGATTCGGCAGCCGAGAGCGTCAGTCCCGCTTCCGCAAACGCCGAAAGCAGTTCCGCCGCGGCGGCAAAAAGTTCGTCCTTCATCTCTCCCTCTCCTCTCCCTGCCGCGGGGGCAGGCAAGATTCCTTTCCGGAGGACACTCCACTCCCGCCATTATACAACAAAGCGGGGGCTTTTACAATATCTTTCCCGGAAATTTTTTCGCCCGCGCAAAAGGCAGGGCGCGAGACTTGATTTTTTTGGCACCGTGTGCTACAATACGGGGGAAGTGCGAAAAAAGCGCGGGGCACACCGCGCTGATTCCGTCAACCGAAGTCGTCCGTCAACCGAAGTCGTCCGCCACCCGCTTCTCCTCCGCCTTGGCATCGTGCCGCCGCTTGCATTTTTTCAGGAGGCAGACAATGCCGCAGGGAACAAAATAGGGCAGCGAAAGATAGACCGCGAGCACCCCGATGGTGTAAAGCACGGGCGAAAAATGGTAAACCGCACCGACAAAGGGCATCACATCCCCCAACCGGTAGGGGTGAGAAATAAACATCATATTGCAGTTGGCAATATCGTCAAACAACCCGTAAATGAGGTTGACCGCGAGCGCCAGCCCGCATGCCGGAACGCTGAAAAGCAGGTACTGCACATACCCGCGGCGGTTGTAGTGAAAATACCCGTTCAGCAGATACGAAAGCCCCACGTACATCATGACCGTATGGAATGCCATGCTGTAGCAGGAAAGAAAATGGAACATAGGGTAGGTGGCAACCGAGGTCATGGGCAGAATGAGGAAGGCGAACCCGCCGACAATGCCGCCGCCGACGATAAAGCCCTTGCCCATCTCGTGCACCTTTTTGTTGCCGCAGGCAATCATCCAGTAGGCGTAGATGGAAAGCGAACAGTAGGTCAGGGGCAGCCAGTGATTCGGCGTCATGCCGCCGTGCACCCAGTTGAAGAGGATTTTGCAGCACTCAAGCAGGGTGACGGGAATGGCGATGTCCAGCACGATTTTATCCAGCTGCTCTTCTTTCATCCCGCGGGACAGGTGCAGGCAGACGGCAAGAATGGCAAAGCAGACTGCCGTGACGATCAGATGGGTGGGAGAAAACATGCCGCACGCCGTGACGCCGGCTGCCGCCATATCCCCTTCCCAGATCAGGAAATGAGAAAACATCTGCAAATTCCTCCTTGTGTGCGAAAAAACACGATTACATTCATTGTAACAGAAACGACGAAAAAAAGCAACAGTTTTTCTGTAAATAAAAAACGAAAACGAAAGGAAAGCGGGCATGAAAAACGAGCATTTGCAGGAGAAGGCGTGCATTCTGGACGCGCCCGCCATGGGGCGGGCGCTGACCCGCATTGCCCACGAAATTCTGGAAAAGAACAAGGGAACGGAGGGACTGGTGCTGATCGGCATCCGCCGCCGCGGCGTGCCGCTTGCCGAGCGGATTGCCGCGCGCATCCGGGAGATTGAGGGGGTCGAGGTGCCGGTCGGCGCGCTGGATATTACCTTTTACCGCGACGACCTCAGCCACATTGCCCCGGCGCCGGTGCTCCGCCGTGCCGAGGCGGGGGTGCCGATTACCGATTGCCATGTGGTGCTGGTGGACGATGTGATTTACACCGGGCGTACGGTACGCGCCGCCATCGAGGGGCTGTTTGACCTCGGCAGACCCGCGAACGTCCGCCTTGCCGTGCTGATTGACCGTGGGCAGCGCGAACTGCCCATCCGCCCTGATTTTGTCGGCAAAAATATTCCGACGGCGAAAGACGAAGTGGTGCGCGTCCGCGTGACCGAGACCGACGGCGAGGACAGTGTTGCCATTCTTGCCCCCGCCGAAACGTGACGCCGGAGCATGCCGGTTGAAAGCAGTTCCGGGCGCGAATCCGTCTGACCGGAAGAAAAAACCTTTGCAAAAAAGCGCCGCGTCGCAAAAAAGCAGCCGCCGAACGGGGTTCGGCGGCTGCTTTTTTCAGCGAAGGAAGAACCGGAGAGCGGGCTCTACATTCCCATTCTGCCCGAGTGCCTTCTTAATCATTTCCATATACTGCCTCATGAACTCTTCCATCTCCGCGTCGCTCATACCGGGCGCCGTGAGGGTCGTGTAAATGAGGTACGCGACAATCGCCAGACCGATGATGCCGCAAACCAGCCCCGCGATGCTCATGCCGTCCAGCTGCCCGAGCCGCGAGCGGCTGATGAAGGCAAACACAATGGCAAGCACGGCGCAAACGCCGGCAACGGGAAAGAGGCAGCAGCAGACAAGGGAGAGAATACCGAGAACAAGAGAAGCGACCGAAAACGCGGCGCTCTTCTTCTCTTCGTTGCCGAGATTCAGATCCGGCACGTCGTTTGAGGGGACTTCCCCCTCCTGCGGGTCATTCTGATTCATGAAAGTTTCCTCCGAACCTATATAAGTTACCATTATTATAGCAGGGAGACAGAAAAAAATCAATCGTTTTTTGAAAAAAAGCGTGCAATCTTTGCGCGGATGTGATACAATAGGAGGGTGTTTTCCGTGCCACGACGGCGGAGAGGAGTTTTTTCGATGAACGAGATGGGGGATCTTTGTGCCCTGCGGGCAAAAAAGGCGTTTTTGTGCGATATGGACGGGGTGATCTATCACGGCAGCAAACTGATTCCGCATGTGGCGGAATTTGTTTCGTGGCTGGAGCGGGAGAAAAAGGACTACCTGTTTCTCACGAACGGCTCGGGAAAATCGCCGCGCGAACTTTCGGAGAAACTGGAGCGCATGGGGCTTTCGGTTTCCGAGGATCATTTTTACACCAGCGCGCTGGCAACCGCCTCGTTCCTTGCAGGGCAATGCCCCGGCGGCACGGCTTACGTGATCGGGGAGCCGGGGCTGGTGAACGCCATGTACGAGGCGGGCTTTTCGATGAACAGCCACGACCCCGACTATGTGGTATTCGGCAAGACCACCTCGCTCGGCTACGGGGAGATTGAGCGGGCGGTGAAGCTCATTCAGCGCGGCGCCAAACTGATCGGTACCAACCCCGACCTGACCGACCCGGCAGAGGACGGATTTGTACCCGCCTGCCGGGCGCTGATTGCGCCGATTGAACTTTCCACCGGTAAGCGCGCCTACTACATCGGCAAACCGAACCCGCTGATGATGCGCCATGCGCTGAAAACGCTGGGCTGCCGCCGGGAGGAAGCGGTCATCATCGGCGACCGCATGGATACCGACATCATTGCCGGCATTGAAAGCGAACTGGATACCGTGCTGGTGCTCTCGGGCGTCAGCACGCGCGAAACGGTGCGGGATTTTGCTTACCGCCCGAAATACATACTGGAGGATGTGGGCGCCATCGCCCTCTCATAAAACCGACATGAAATCTACCCTGACCAAAACCGGGCGCGCCGCGTTTTACCGCGAGGCGCTTGCCCTTGCCCTGCCCATTGCCTTTCAGAACCTGCTGACCTCCTGCGCCACCCTGATCGATACCGCCATGGTCACGGGGCTGGGCAATGCTGCCGTTTCCGCCATGGGGGTTGCCGCGCGCTTCAGTTTTCTTCTGAACGTGGTCTGCTTCGGCTTTGCCTCGGGTTGCTCGGCGCTGCTTTCGCAGTACTGGGGGGCGCGGGATGTGCCGAACGTCCGCCGCACCATGGGCTTTGCCCTCTCGCTTTCTCTTTCGTTCGGGGCGCTTTACGCCGTGGCGCTTGCCCTCTTCCCCACGTGGCTTGCCTCGGTTTTCACAGGGGAAGAACGCATCGTCAACATGGCTGCCGAATACCTTCTGACCTTCGCGGCGGCGGTGCTGCCGCTGGTATTCTCCCAGGTGCTTTGCATCTCGTTGCGGGCGGTGGAAAACATCCGCCTGCCGCTTCTGTCTTCCGCCGTATCGGTCGTGGTCAATACCTCGCTCAACTATTGCCTGATTGAAGGGCGTTTCGGCTTTCCTGCCCTCGGGCTGCGCGGGGCTGCCCTTGCTTCCGCCGTTGGCTGTGCCGTGCAGACGGTTTTCCTTTTGGTAGCGGTGGAAGTGACGAACAACCCCTTCCGCGGGGCGTTTCGCGACCTCTTCCGCTTTGACCGTCCTTTCTGCCGCAAGTATTTTCACATTGCGGTACCCGCGCTGCTCAACGAAACACTCTGGGCGGTGGGCACCAACGTCTATACCATGGTGTTTGCCCGCCAGGGAGTGGAAAACCACGCGGGTTATACGTTGTATGAGAACATCCAGCAACTCTTCTTCGTCTTTTTCGTCGGCATCTGCGGTGCCTGCTCGGTCATGGTAGGCATGCGCGTGGGCAGGGGCGACCACGAGGATGCCTATGCCGCCGCGCGGCGGTTTGCCATCATGACCCCGCTTGCCGGGGTGGTGCTCGGCGGGGCGCTGATTCTTCTGCGGGAACCGCTGCTTTCCCTCTTCCCGATCGAAACGGCGGCAGCCGAGGCGGTTGCCTCTGCCTGCCTTGCCTTTTACGGGTGCTGGATTGCCATCCGCATGATTCCCTACACCATGATCTGCGGCATTTTTCGCGCCGGGGGCGACACCCGTGCCGGCTGCCTGTTTGACCTGTCCGGGCTGTATGCGTGCGGAATTCCCGCCGTGCTGGTGGTGGGACTGCTCATCCGCCCCGCCTCGTTTGTGGTTCTTGTTGCCACCATGTTTGTCTTTGAGGACATCCCGAAGGGGATCCTCTGCGTGCGGCACTTCCGCTCGCGCCGCTGGATCAAACAGATTACTGTGGTGCCCGAAGTCCCCACCGAAGCAGAGGTTCGGGCGTGCGACTGACCCTGCGTGCGGCTGCCAAAACGGCAGCCGCACGCATCTTTTTTGCCATGGCTGCCGCAAAACAGCAAAATTTGTGCAAAAAATCGGTTTTTCCCTCTTGACAAACGTTCCGCGACGTGCTATAATGCAAAAAACCGTAGAAGCAGAAAAAAGACGGCGAGCCTTTGCCAAGCGAGCGTGGGGCGGTGGGAGCCACGTGAAGGGTACCGGGGAATATGGGCTGCGGAGGTCGGCGTTCAATGCGCCGCGGGGGCTCCCGTCACAGGGCAAGGGATATGTCGGTATTCCGGAAAGAGGGTCGCCATGACCGAAACAAGGTGGCACCGCGGCAGAGTTTTTTGTCGCCCTTGATATCAAAGATCAAGGGCGCTTTTTGTTTTGCGCCCGAAAAGGAGGAATTTTTCATGAAACGTGTCCTTTCCCTGCTCACACTTGTCGCGCTGCTCGTTCTCGGTGCCTCGTTTGCCGGCTGCGCCGAGGAGCGCCCGCTCATCGGTATCCTGCGGTTCGGTCCGCACGCCTCGCTCACCCACTGTTACGATGGGGTGATTGCGGGGCTTGAGGAGGGCGGCGTGGATCTTTCCGCCTATGAAATTCTCTCGCTCGACAGCAATTTTGACACCAACGTGGCGCAAAGCCAGGCAAAGAGCCTGGTCAACCGCGGGGCAAAGGTGGTGATTGCCATTGCCACGCCCGCGGCGCTTGCCGCGGCAAACGCCGCAGCGGAGCGTGACGTGCCGGTGGTCTATTGCGCCGTGACCGACACGGCGGTGATGGCAAATTACGAAAACGTAACCGGTTCTTCGGATATCCCCGATTTTGCAGGGCAACTCACACTCATCACCCGCTTTCTTGAAAAAGAAGAGATCACCGTCGGAGTGCTCCGCTCCGCCGAGGAATCCGGCTCCGCCTTTCAGGTAGCGGCGCTGCGGGATGCCGCCGAGGCATACGGCGGGCGCGTGAAGATTGTCGATACCCTCGTCAGCGACATCACCACCATTGACGCGCGCCTTGCGTCTCTCATCGAAGGGGAGCGGGTGGACTGCCTGCTCAACCTGCTGGATAACACCATCGTCGGCAAACTCTCCTCCCACATTCTGCCCGCGGCGAACGCGGCGGGCATTCCCGTGTTCGGTTCGGAGATCGAGCAGGTGAAGGCGGGCTGCGTGGCAAGCGCCACGCTCGACTACCGCGAGGTGGGTCGGCTTGCCGGCATCTCGGCATCTGCCGTGCTCCGCGGCGTACCGGCCGGGGAACTGCCCGTGCGGACGGTGACGAACGCCTCCTACACCTACAACGCCGCGGCGTGCCGGGCGCTCGGACTGACGGTGCCGGGGGATCTGCCTCTGCTGCCGGCGGACGAGGAGGGGGCGGCATGACGCTTTTTCTTCACACCACCGCAGACGGACTGCAAATGGGGCTTTGCTTTGCCGTTCTCGCGCTCGGCGTTTATCTTTCCTACGCCATTCTCGATTTTCCCGATCTGACGGTTGACGGTAGTTTTCCGCTCGGCGGGGTGGTTGGCAGCGTGCTGCTTCTGCGGGCAGGGTTGCACCCGGCGGCGGTGCTCCCCTTTGCGTTCCTTGCGGGGGCGACGGCAGGCGCCGTCACGGGGCTGCTGCATGTGCGGGGGCGCATCTCCCCGCTGCTCTCCGGCATCATTACCATGACGGGGCTGCTTTCGGTCAATCTGGCGCTGACCGCCCTGCTCTCGGATACCGGCACGCCCACCACGATCTTTTCTTACCGCGGTGCCGGCATTGCCGGCATCTTTCACCTGCCGCCGCTCTCGCTCGTACCGGCGGCGTACCGGGATGCGGCGGTGTTCGGCCTTCTCTTGCTTTCGGTTCTTCTTTGTAAGGGACTGCTTGACGCATTTCTTGCCACGCGCCTCGGGTTCCTTCTGCGGGCGGCGGGGGAAAACGAACAGGTCGTACGGGCGCTCGGGCGGGATCCGGGGCATATGAAAATTCTCGGGCTCTCGCTTGCCAACGGGCTTTCGGCGCTCTCGGGGGCGCTTTACGCCCAACTTTCCATGCAGTACGATAACAACGTGGGCAGCGGCAAGGTGGTGCTCGGTCTTGCCTCGGTCATCATCGGCTGTGCCCTGCTCGGCAGGATGGGGCGGCTGCGCGGCACCACGGCGGTTATCTTCGGTGCGGCGGTTTATTCACTCTGCCTGAATTACCTGGTTCTGATTGACAAAAACGGCATTTACCTCAAACTGCTGAACGCCCTGCTCTTTACGCTGATTCTGCTGACGGGCGACCGACTGCGCGCCCGCCGCGCGGCGCGGGCGGTTCCCAGGGAAAAACAATCGGAGGGAGGGGTGCAGGATGCTGGAACTTTCCCACATTGAAAAGACCTTTCACCCCGGCACGGTCAACGCCGTAACGGTGTTTTCGGATTTTTCGCTCACGGTGCCGCGGGGCAGTTTTGTCTCGATGGTCGGCTCCAACGGATCGGGCAAAAGCACGCTGCTTTCGCTCATCAGCGGCGCGCTGCGGCAGGATCGCGGCTCGATCACGCTCGGCGGGGTGTGCCTTGACCGGCTGCCCGAGCACCGGCGGGCGCGGCGCATCGGACGGGTGTTCCAGGATCCCGCACGCGGCACGGTTCCCGGCATGACGGTGCGGGAGAATCTGTTGCTGGCGGCGGCAAAGGGCGGGCGCTATGATCTCACCCCTGCCCGCCGCGACTGGTCGGCCAAACGGTTTCTCCCCCTCCTGCGGGAAACGGGGCTGGCGCTGGACGACAAACTGGATACGCCGGTGGCGGCGCTCTCGGGCGGACAGCGGCAGGCGCTGGCGCTGCTCATGTGCACCGAAAACCCTGCCGATCTTCTGTTGTTTGACGAGCACACCGCCGCCCTCGACCCGCGCACGGCGGAGATCATGATGCACCTGACCGACCGCGTAGTGCGGGAAACCGGCGTCAGCGCGCTGATGGTAACGCACAACCTGCGCTACGCGGTGGAATACGGTGACCGACTGCTGATGCTGCACGAGGGGCGCGTTGTCTTTTCGGCGGAAGGGGATGCCAAGGCGGCGCTGCGGGTGGAGGATCTTCTGGATCGTTTCAACGCCATCAGCGTGGAGTGCGGGAACTGACTGCCCCGCGCAGGGGGTACTTTCACCGCAAACCCCGCTTTCATCACGATTCCTCCGGCGGACGATTTTATCACGCTCCGACGGAAGGCTTTTCCCGCAAAAAACAGACGGGGACGGCAGAATTTCTGCCGTCCCCGTCTGTTTGGTTACCAGGCAACCGTATCGCTTGCCTCGATATAGGGGCGCTCCCCGTCATAATGAATCTCCAGGACAATGTAGGTGGAAGTAAAATAGCGCTCGCCGTCCCCCTCCCAACGGTCGCCGACGTAAAGATCGCGCCCGTCTTTTTGCAGCACAAACGCCGGCTGGGAACGGAAGGTGGTATCGTCTCCGAAGTCCTCCAGCAGCGACCAGTCCCCGTCCATCCGGTCGGCAACCGCCCATTTCCCCTGGTTCGGCGCCCACCCGGTGCAGTAAGAAGAGAGTATGTAGTATTTCCCGTTGTGCCGGTAAACGGCGGGCGCCTCGCGCAACTCCCCCTGGAACGGCGTGCCGACCAGCCGCGCCACGTTCATGAAGTCGGGCGTGAGACGATAGATGTGCAGGTCGCAGTTATCCCGCGCGGCGGAAAGGAAATAGGCGGTGCCGTCCTCGTCGAGGAAGAGCGTGCAGTCGCGCGACATCTCGCCGAACGGGTTAAACGCGCCGTGATAAACAAAATCTCCGTCCGGCGTGTCGCAGGTCGCCACAAAGCAGGCGGCGTCCAGGTAATCGCGCCCGTTTTCGTAGTGCCCCCACATGACATATTTTCCGGTTTTTTCGCAATACAGCACCTTCGGGCGCTCGATGTTGATCTTGCCGATGGTTTTGCCGCGATGTTCGATGACCGCATTGACCCCCGTATCCTTCAGGCGGGCAAATTCCTCTGCGTCCACGGGGCGGAAGAGTTCCATCTTTGCTTTCACCCGGCTGGGCTCTGTCACCGAATCCACCGTCAGCACCGCGCGGCGGAACTCCCATTCCCGCAGGTCGCGCGAACGGTAAACCGAGACATACCGCGCGCCGCGGCGATCCTCGCCGTACCAGTAATACCAGCCGTCTTTTGCCAGTAACATGTGCCCGCCGTGGGCGTGTATCTCATCGCCGTTTGTGGCGTACCAGATTTCACCGTTTTTTCCGATTGCCATAACTATCTCCTTTTTGCGGGATATTCCCGTTTTTTTGAGTATAGCATACCCGTGCGGCAGTTGCAAGCATTTTTTGAAAGATTGCGAAAAAAATAGCTTTCTTTCTTGCTTTTTGCCAAAAGCATGGTAAAATATATGCAAGGAGCGTATGCCCCGCGGCGGCACGCCGCCGCGGGGCATACGTCAACCGGGGAAAAGCGTCGGCAAAACGGTGCGGGAAGGTCAGCGCACGCGCCTCCCATACCCAACGCAGAGCGGAAGTCCCGGGCCGGGCGGGGCGCGACCGACACCGAGCAAACGTCACGCGCTGAGCGGGGCATCCAGGTAACGAGCCGAAACCATAGCGATGGAACGTACCATGCAAATAAAATTTGCGTGCCGAACCGGGTTCCCATACGCAAAGGGAAAACCGCGTGTCCGATGTGCGTGCCTGCGCAAAGTAGAAGCGGCGCGTTCCAGAACATCCCCGGGGGAGCGAAAAATGACCGCAGAAAGGTTGAGCATATGGCAGAAAACCCAAATGGCACGGAAAAAGCAAACCATCCGACAAAAAGGCAAACCGTTCCCGATGAAGCCGGGGCACCGCATATTCCCCTGGAAATCGAACGAAAATATCTGATTGCCATGCCGGACCAGGCGGCGCTGACGGCAATACCCGGCGTGCGGGTTCTGGAAATGGAGCAGATTTACCTTGCACCGCGCGGGGGGTGGACGCGCCGGATCCGCCGGGTACAGGAGGCGGGAGAGACGCGCTATTATTACACGGCAAAGCGACGGAAGACCGCCCTGAGTTGTGAAGAGGACGAGCATGAAATTACGGCGGAAGAGTACCGGGCAAAACGCGAGGAGAGAGACCCGGACCGGGTGCCGGTTCGGAAAACACGCTACGCTTTCCCTGCCGGCACACTGACGGCGGAAGTGGATATTTACCCGAATTGGCAGGACCGCGCGATTTTGGAGATGGAGTTGCCGCATGAGGATTTTCCCGTTCCCCTGCCGGCTTGCCTGACGGTGCTGCGGGAAGTGAGCAGTGACCCGCGCTACAAAAACGTGAATCTGGCACGCGGGATATTTCCCGCGGAATAACCCCCCGGGGCGCCACGATGCAGCCGTTACCGCGGCGCCGTCGGGTCAAGCCCAGGCGAAAGAAAATTGTGGCGTCAAAAACGGTCGGCCGCCAGCAGAAAAAGCGGTAACGCAGCGATCAAACGCGCCGCCCGCAGAAAAAGCGGTAACGTAGCGATCGAACGCGCCGCCGGCAGAAAAAGCGGTAACGCAGCGATGGAACGCGCCGCCAGCAGAAAAAGCAGTAACGCAGCGATCAAACGCGCCGCCGGCAGAAAAAGCGGTAACACAGCGATCGAACGCGCCGCCGGCAAAAAGGTGCGATGAAAAAGCAGCAGGAACGCAGAATACGGATTTACGAAACGCTACCATTGCGTAAAGTGAGCGAATAAAAAGAAAAAAGCCCGCGGAAAACCCGCGGGCTTAAAAAACGTGATTATTTCGTCACGCCCTTCTTCTTAAAGACGAAGAAGTAGGTGACAACACCGACAGCGGCAACGGCAACAACCGCAAGCAGGATCCACAGCCAAACCAGGCTATGACCGAGTGCGGGAATCGTTTCCTGCGGAATGAGGATTTTACCGCAAACCGAGCAATGCGTGCCTGCCGTTTTCCCTTCGGTATCGGCAGTCGGCTCTACAGCGGGATCTTCCACCGGCTTATGCCCCAGGGCGGGAACATCTTCCTGTGCTTTCAGAGTCTCGTTGCAAACCGAGCAATACTCGCCTTCGGTCTTACCGGCTTCGGTACAGGTAGCGGCAACTGCCGGAATCTTTGCCACGGTGTGACCGGTTGCGGGAATCTCTTCCTGTTCTTTCAGAACTTGATTGCAAACCGAGCAATACTCGCCTTCGGTCTTACCGGCTTCGGTACAGGTAGCGGCAATTGCCGGAACCGTTACCACGGTGTGACCGGTTGCGGGAATCTCTTCCTGCGCTTTCAGAACCTCGCCGCAGACAGAACACTTCGAACCTTCGGTTTTGCCGGGCTCGGTGCAGGTGGCTGCAATGGCGGGAATCACTTCCGGCGTATGCTCGAGAGGCGTGCCGACCGTAACTTTTGCCTTACAATCTTCGCAAGTATAAATC
>CAKSLR010000002.1 GCA_934467435.1 uncultured Eubacteriales bacterium
TCATCTACGACTTTTTTGACGCACTGAAGAGCCGCAGCAAAGGATATGCTTCCCTGGATTACGAATTTGACGGCTACCGCCCGAGCAAACTGGTGAAACTCGACTTTCTTCTGAACGGCGACCCGGTCGATGCCCTCTCCTTCATCGTGCATGAGGAAAAGGCATACACCCGCGCCCGCAAGATTGCGGAAAAGTTGAAAGACAACATTCCGCGCCAGTTGTTTGAGATTCCGATTCAGGCAGCCATCGGCTCCAAAGTGATTGCCCGCGAAACGGTCAAAGCCATGCGCAAGGATGTGCTGGCAAAGTGCTACGGCGGCGACATTACGCGAAAGAAAAAACTGCTGGAGAAGCAGAAAGAGGGCAAAAAGAAGATGCGCCGTCTCGGCTCGGTAGAAGTCACGCCTGAGGCATTTATGGCGGTTCTGAAACTGGATGACGAATAAAAGAACCGCCCCGCATGGGGCGGTTCTTTGCAAAAAAGGAGTGCGCGCATGGAAAAACCGACCCTTTCGCTTTACCTTCACATTCCCTTTTGCCGTTCCAAGTGCCGCTATTGCGATTTTTGCTCGTTCCCCGGCATGACCGAAACTGTAATACGGCGCTACGCCGCCGCCCTGGGGGCGGAATTGCGCGCCGGTGCGGCGGAGGCGGAGGGCTACACCGTTTCCACCGTGTTTTTCGGAGGCGGTACCCCAACGCTGCTGCCGACCGACACCATCTCGGAACTGGCGGAGATCATCCGCACCCGGTATCCGCTTTCGGATGACGTGGAATGGACAGCGGAGATGAACCCCGCCACAGCGGACGAAGAAAAACTGCGCGCCATGCGGCGTTGCGGTTTTAACCGTCTCAGCGTGGGCATGCAAAGCGCGCATGACGCCGAACTTGCGCTGCTCGGTCGGGCGCACCGGATGAAGGAGACCGAGGCAACGTGGGAAGCTGCGGCGGCAGCCGGCTTTACGGAACGGAATCTTGACCTGATGTTTGGCATTCCCGGTGAAACGCCGGAAAGTTTTGCCGTGTCCCTCTCCCGCGCGATTGCCATGCGCCCCACTCATCTTTCGGTCTATTCGCTGCAAATTGAAGAAGGGACCCCGTTTGCACGGGAGAGGGATTCCCTGCCCCTGCCGCGGGAGGAGGAAGAGGAGGAGATGGCAGAGCTTCTCTATCGCATGACGGAGGAAGCGGGCTACCGGCGATACGAGATCAGCAACTTCGCCCTGCCGGGGCACGAATGCCGCCACAATCTGACCTACTGGCGCATGACCGATTACCGCGGGTTCGGCATTGCCGCCCATTCGCTGATGGGAAGCCGGCGGTTCTATAACGGAACTTCCCTGTCCGCGTTCCTTGAAAACCCGCTCGGCGTGCGGGAAGAGGAAGAGACGCTGACCCCCGCCATAAGGGAGGAGGAAACCGTGATGCTGGGGCTGCGCCTGACAGCAGGCATCGGCGAAACGGAATTTTCCCGTGCGTTCGGGCTCGGTTTTTTTGCCGCCTACGGGAGCCGTCTGACTCCCCTGATGCAAAAAGGGCTGGTGGGGCGGGCAGGTGAGCGCACCTTTCTCACCCCCCGCGGCATGGCGCTCTCCACCGCGGTGCTGGCGGAGATCCTTCGGGACTAGGGGCAGGAATTTTCTCATGAAAATCTATTGACAATATCCGATTTTCTTGATAAAATAAAGGCAGTGGGAATATACTAGTATAAGAAAAGGAGTATCCTTCGGCGCCACGCCGGAGGTGTGGCTGAGATGGCAGATATTCTGAACGAAAATGAAGAACCCGTAGAGGAAGACGGCGCATACGTCTATACCCTGACCGATGAAGAGGGGAACGAACACGAGTTTGTGTTGCTGATGTGCGATGAAGTGGACGGTAAGACCTATTACGCCATGGCACCGAACGATGAGCCGGACAGTGAGGAATACGTCATTCTGCGTGCGGAAGAAGAGAGCGAGGACGATGTTTCTCTGGTTTCGATTGATGATGACGACGAGTTTGAGCGCGTCTCCTCGTACTTTGACGATAAACTCTTCGGCGACGTAGATTACGACGCCGAGTAATTCCCCGAAAAAAAATCAACATCCTTCCTGCTTAGTTTGTGATAGGGTCGGTTTTGGACCTACAAGATATTTTTTGGAGTCCGTTACTTCGTGAAATGGGTATGCAGACCTCCCGCCGCGCGCCGCCTTTGCCGCGCGCGGCGGACGCTGGGAGCACAAAATGACCGAGAGGACACCTACCTTGCACATGCAGGGTTAAATACTTGCTCTACACGGCTCGGCGGGATTTTTTTATATCCGAAATCGTCAAAAATCCATATAAAAAGACAAGGAGAAACATAAAATGGGATTGATTCGTGCAATCGCCGGCGCGGCATCCTCCGTGACGGCGGATCAGTGGAGAGAGTTTTTTACCTGTGACTCTCTTTCGGACGATGTGCTGGTGGCAAAAGGCACCATGCAGACCGAGGGACGCGGCTTCTTCCGCCGCAACAAAGCATCGACCGACATCATCACAAGCGGCTCGGTCATCAACGTCAATGAAGGGCAGGCCGCCATTATCCTCGACAACGGCAAAATCGTGGAATTCTGTGCCGAGGCGGGCAAGTTCCAGTGGGACTCTTCCTCCGAGCCGTCGGTCTTCTGCGGGCAGTTCTTCAAGGGAGTAGCGGAATCCTTCAAGCAGATCGGCTACCGCTTTACCTTCGGCGGCGACCTTGGCTCACAGCAGCGGGTCTATTACATCAACACCAAGGAAATCAAGGGCAACAAGTTCGGCACCTCCACCCCCATGCCTTATGATGACCCCTATTACAAAACCGCGCTGTATCTTCGTTATTTCGGGCAGTATTCCTTCAAAATTACCGACCCGATCCGATTCTTCTCTTCCATTGCCGGCAACGTGACCGACACCTACACCCGTGCGGAACTGGTCGATATGTGCACGGACGAATTTATGACGGCGCTGGACAGCGCCCTTTCCCTGTGTGCGGCGGAAGGCATAAAATTCTCCCTGCTGCCCACCAAGCAGCGCGAACTTGCCCACTATATGAGTGAAACGCTGGACGCCGAGTGGCGGAAAAACCGCGGCATTGAAGTTGCCTCGGTTGCCCTTGCCAAAGTGACGCCCGACGACAAGAGCCGCGCACGCATTGAAGAGTTTGATACCAACGTGATGCACGCCAACCCCGGCGCGATGGCGGGCGGTCTTGCCTATGCCCAGATGAAAGCCATGCAGGGCGCGGCCAACAATGCAAACGGTGCCATGAACGGCTTTGTCGGACTGGGAATGGCAAACCAGGCAATGGGTGGCGCCGGTACCCAGGCGACGTTGCTGGATCAGGCAAACCAACTGGCAAAAGAGCAGGCAAACGCCAAACCCGCCGCCCCCGCTGCCGATGCAGACGGCTGGGTGTGCCCGAAATGCGGCACGCAATGCAAGGGAAAATTCTGCCCTACCTGCGGTGAAAAGCGGAAGGATGCCCCCGCGGGCGGCTGGGTCTGCCCCGGTTGCGGCACCGCCTGCACCGGAAAATTCTGCCCCACCTGCGGGCAAAAGAAGCCCGAGGGATATACCTGCACCTGCGGCTACCATGCCGAAAAGCCCTTTACATTCTGCCCGGAATGCGGTAAAAAACAGAACTGATTTCCGAAGGCAAAACTGCGGAGATTTATGAAAAAGATCAAGGTCCTCATCCTGCTGCTTACGCTCTGCCTCGCTCTGGTCGCCTGTGCGGGAACGGAAGGTTTTCCCGGCTCGTGCCGGGATTCGGGCGAGCGATTCGGTGCGCTTCTTGTTCGCCTTTTGCCGGGGGCATCGGCATCGGGGGGCGGGGGGACCGCCACAGGCGGCACCCCAAACGCGCTGCCGCCCGTCACCGGAGCAGACGCCACCCACTACTACTACGATCAGTTGGATGAGGGCGGGCGCACGGTTTACCGCGCCATTCTCGCCGACCCGCAGAACACCGCCGGCATCGAAATTCCGCTTTCCGGCGTGCTGGGAACCTTTTCATCGGAAGAAGAGCTGCAGCAGACCGTATCGGTGACAGTACAGTCTGCCCTGGACGCCCTGACCTATGACCATCCCGAGATCTGCTGGATCCGGGTCGGCGGGGAGGGAGGATCGACCTTCCGCGTTTCTTCCCGCACCGAGACAACGGAAAGCGGAACCGTCTGCCGCCTGCAATCCCTGCGTTTTTTCATGGTGTGTGACGGAAACGCCGCCACGGTTGCCGAGGAACTCCGCGCGGCGGTTGTGGGGTTTGTTCCGGCCGGGGAGGACCGCTACACCACCCTTTCCGCCATACAGAGCGCGCTGTGCCGCGGGGTCACCTACACCACCGGGGCGCCGCGTGCCCACAGTGCGGCGGGGGCGCTGCTCGACGGCAGCGCCGTTTGCGACGGGTACGCCAAAGCCTTTAAGTTGCTGTGCGACACCCGCGAGATTCCCTGTGTCATCGTAACCGGCATGGCGGTGCAGGCAAGCAGCTCCGAAGCGCATGCGTGGAACTATGTACAGATGGAGGATGGGAACTGGTACGCCGTGGATGTGACGTGGGATGACCGGGGGGAGGAAGTTTCCGATCGGTTTTTCCTGATCGGTTCCGGCACGGTCACCTCGTTTCAGAACGGAAGTTTTTCTGCCAGCCATCAACCGAGCGGCAAATTCTCAGGTGGTGACTACCCACCCTTCACCTACCCACCGCTTTCGTTTTCCCGCTACCGTAAGGCGGAAACGGCAGAAGAAAAAGACGGAACATGACGTTCCGTCTTTTTCGTTATGACTGCGGTGCAGGGGGCGTTCCACCCAACTTCTGCCAGTTTTTTTCGTAGATCTTGCCGTACTTGGAAAAACTGATACGGCGAATGCGGTAACGGTCCAGCATTTCACAGAGCCAAAGGGGAATGGCAGTCGCCGTTTTGATCTCCATCAGATGCTCCCCCGGGGAAAGAAGTTGCTCGCCCTCCATCCCCTCATGCAGCGCAACGCGGTCAAAGCGGTAGCGGATGGAAGAATCCATCGTCAGGCGCACATCCTCTGCGGGATTCTGCGCCGCATAGGCAATGCGGTCGTAGGCAAGGAACAGTTTCGGTACCGGGCGGTGGTACTCCATAAAATAGCGGATCTCCCGCATGATCTGCGAATCCAGGTTATCCGGGTAAATGCCGCGATCGAGAAAATCACACGCCACGGTATAGGGCATGGTCTCCCGCCGCTTATACACAATGCCGTCGTACTTTTTCTTAATCTCAACAAACACATTGCTGCCGGAGGTTGGCACACCGTAACTGCGGACACGCAGTTTTTCCTTATAAAGGGGGCGGTCCATCGACATGCGGATCAGATTGAAAATATCGGTGTCATAATACACGTTACAGATCGTGTATTCCCCGTATTTATCCCCCTTCATGTGGGTAAGCAGTTCTGCCGTAAAATCCGCATACCGATCGGGGGGAATCATGTATTTCATTTCTTTTCGCGCAAAGACCATGTTCGGCATACCGCTACCCCGCTTTTTCAAAACACTTACGTATATTATACATAGGTTTCCCCCGCAGTTTATGAACACACTGTGAATTTCAGCGCAGAAAAAGCGAAGGAATCCCTTGATTTCATTTCAAAAATGTAGTATAATAAAAAGGTGTGAAATCCAAGACCGAAAGGAGCGCGCCGCATGGCAGAGAAAAAGACCGTTTATCTGGATGCCATTCATTCGCCCGCCGACCTGCGCGCCCTGCCGGACGCTGCCATGCCCGCACTGGCGGAGGAGATCCGCGCCTTTCTCATCGATCACGTCCGGGAGAGCGGCGGGCATCTTGCCTCCAACCTCGGCGTGGTGGAACTGACCCTGGCGCTGCACCGGGTCTTTGATACCCCGCGTGACCATCTGATTTTTGATGTGGGGCACCAGTGCTACGTACATAAAATGCTGACCGGGCGTGCCGACCGTTTTGAACAGTTGCGGCAGGTAGGCGGTCTTTCCGGCTTTACCAGCCGGCGGGAAAGCCCCTACGACCCCTTTGGGGCGGGGCACAGCAGCACCTCGGTCTCTGCCGCCCTCGGTTTTGCGGAAGCAGACCGCATGGCAGGGCGGGATGCCTATACGGTTGCCGTGATCGGAGACGGCGCGTTTACCGGCGGCATGGTGCATGAGGCGCTGAATAATTGCCGCTCCGACCTGCCCCTGATTGTTGTGCTGAACGAAAACGAAATGTCGATTTCCCGCAACACGGGGGCGTTTGCCCGCTATCTCGCAACCATCCGCGCCACCCATACCTACCTGACCACCAAGCGGCGCACGGCTGCCTTTTTGCGCCGTCTGCCCCTGGTTGGACAGCCGCTGTACCGCGCGGTACGCCGCTTCACCCTGCGGCTGAAACACAACATTTACAAAAGCAATTATTTTGAGGATCTCGGTTTCCTTTAACTCGGTCCGATTGACGGAAACGATTACGCCCAGGTCGCCCGCGCCCTTTACCGTGCCCGGGCGCGCCACAGCGCCGTTGTCGTGCACATCAAAACCAAGAAGGGCAAGGGCTATGCCCCCGCAGAGGAAGAGGCGTGTGCCTACCACAGCGTCAGCCCCAGCCGTACCCCCGTGCCGGACATCACGTTTCACCGCGTGTTCGGGGAGGAACTGATCCGCCTTGCCAGGCAGGATACCCGCATCACCGCCATCACCGCCGCCATGGGGCTGGGCTGCGGGCTGGACGGTTTCCGCGCCACCTTCCCCGACCGTTTTTTTGACGTCGGAATTGCGGAGGAACACGCTGTCACCTTTGCGGCGGGGCTGGCAGCGAACGGGGCGCTTCCCTGTTTCGCGGTCTATTCGACCTTTCTCCAGCGTGCCTACGACAACGTGCTGCATGACGTGGCGCTGCAAAATCTGCCGGTCAAACTTTTTATCGACCGGGCGGGACTTGCCCCGGCGGACGGCGCAACCCACCACGGCATTTTTGATGTCAGTTTTCTTTCCGCCATTCCCAACCTGCGCCTCTATGCACCGGCTTGCTTCGGTTCGCTGCGCGCCATCATGCGTGAGGTGTTTTCTTCTCCCGCCCCCTGCGCGGTGCGGTACCCGAACGCAACGGAGGACCCCCGCGTTGCCGCCGTTTTCTATCCCGACGGTGATTTTGCCGCGTTCGGGGTACGGGCGGATTTTTCTGCCGAGAATCCGCCGCCGAACATCGTTCTGACCTACGGTTCGATTGTGCGGGAAGCGCTGGACGCGAAGGAAACGGCGGGCGCCGACCGCGTGGGTATTCTGCTGCTCGAATCGCTCAAGCCCTACACCGAACTGGTCGCGCGGATTCGCCCCTACCTGCGCAAAAAAACCCGCCTGATTTACCTGGAAGAGGGGATTCTTGCCGGCGGTGCCGGCGAAGAAATCTCCCGCACCCTGCGGGAGGCGATGGGGGCGGAATATCCCGAAGAAGAGCGTTTTCTTGCCATCCGCGACCATTTTGCCACGCCGGATACGCCCGTTTCCCTTTATCGCTATTGCGGCATCAGCGCACTGGATGTTCTTGAAAATATGAAATAAAAAAGCAGCCCGAGGGCTGCTTTTTTATTTAATCATCGACTCGCTCTGCCAGGCGATCGACATAGGCGTGGTAGAACTGCGTATAGCAGCCGCTATCCAGCGCATCGCGGATTTTCTGCATCAATTCATTGTAAAAATACAGGTTATGCAGCACACACAGGCGCATACCGAGCGCCTCCCGCGCCTTGAACAGATGGCGCACGTACGCGCGGCTGTAGTTGCGGCAGGTGGGACACTGGCAGCGGGGCGAGATCGGGCGGTCATCGGCAAAGTATTTTTCATTGTTGATGTTCAGTTTCCCTTCCCAGGTGAAAAGGTTGCCGTGGCGGGCGTTGCGGCTGGGCATCACGCAGTCAAAGAAATCGACCCCGCGGTACACCGCCTCCACAATATTCTGCGGCGTCCCCACCCCCATCAGGTAGCGCGGACGGTCAGCGGGCATATAGGGCTCCACCGCCTCAATCGTTTCATACATCTCCTCCGCCGTCTCGCCAACCGCCAGACCGCCGATGGCGTACCCGTCACAGCGGATCTCGGCAATCTGCTTCATGTGATCAATCCGCAGATCGGCGTAGGTGCTGCCCTGGTTGATACCGAACAGCATCTGGGCGGGGTTGACCGTACCTTCCTCGGCGTTCAGCCGATCCAGTTCCGCACGGCAGCGGGCAAGCCAACGGGTGGTGCGGGCAATGGATTTTTTGGTGTAGGTATATTCCGCCGGGTTTTCGATGCACTCGTCAAACGCCATGGCGATGGTGGAACCGAGGTGCGACTGAATCCGCATGCTCTCCTCCGGTCCCATGAAAATACGCTTGCCGTCCATGTGGGAGTTGAAGGTAACCCCCTCCTCCGTGATTTTACGGAGTTTGGCAAGCGAAAAAACCTGAAACCCGCCGCTGTCGGTCAGAATCGGCTTATCCCAGTTGAAAAATTTATGCAGACCGCCGAGCCGGTAGATGAGATCGTCGCCGGGGCGGATATGCAGGTGATAGGTGTTGGAAAGTTCCACCTGGCAGTGAATTTCGCGCAGATCCATCGTGGAAACGCCGCCCTTGATGGCGGCGCTGGTACCCACGTTCATAAACACAGGCGTTTCGATGGTGCCGTGCACGGTGGTCATCACGCCGCGGCGGGCATGCCCCTCGGTTTTTAGTATTTTGAACATACAGACTTCTCCTTACATAATCCGGTCAAACTGCCGGTCGAGCTGATTTTTGGTCAGGCGGATGGCAATGGGTCTGCCGTGCGGGCAAACCGTCATATCGGGCAGCGCCATCACGCGGGAAACCAGCCACGCAATCTGCGCCTCTCCGTACACACGCCCACCTTTGATGGCAGCCTTGCAGGCGACCTGATACAGCGCCCGCTCACGCCGCATTTCTTCGGTTACGGCGGGGTTTCCCGCCCCATCGGTCAACTCGCCCACCATACGGGAAAACAGATCTTCGGCATCGGGCAGGCGGATCGCGTCCGGCACGGCGGAAAGCACGGCGCCCCGCTCCCCTGCAGAGAGCGAAAATGCAAACCCGACCCCCTCCAGTTCGGCGCGGTCGTCCTCGGCTACGGCAAGTTCTTCCTCCCCCAGCGCGACAAAAAGCGGTACCATCAGTTGCTGGGAGCCGATTCTGCCGTCCCTTTTGCGGCGTTCGTTCAGTTCTTCAAAGAGAATCCGTTCGTGGGCGGCGTGCTTATCAATCAGCAAAAGTTCCTTTTCCCGCTCTACCAGCAGGTAGCAACGGAACGCCTCACCGATGATGCGATAGGGCAGCGCATCGGAAAGCGCCGTGTCATCGGCAATCGGTTGTTCCGGGGCAGGTGCGCTCTCCGGTGCCGGGGCAGGTGATTCTTTTTCCGATGCTGCCGCGCTCACCGTCCCGGAACCGCCGACAGGCGAATCCCACGCAGGTGCCGGAGACATGACAGGTGCCGCCGGACTCCCCTCTTCCTCCTCGGTCAGAAGGGTGGCATCCGACGCGAGGGAAAGCGCCCCCTGCCCGCCGGAAAACGGCACGGTGGGAGCATCCCCTTCCCCTCGGCTTTCTTCATAAAACCCGTGCAGGCGCGCCAGCGCCTCCCGCACCGAAGGGGTTCCGCCAGTCGGGATAGCCGCTTCCCGCGCGGTGGCGGGGGCAGCAGATGCCGACACCGCTTGCGGTGCCGGCGGAACGGTTTCTTTTCCGGAGAAATCCCCCTCTGCCGACGCGCCGGAGCGAGGGGCGGACGGATCGGACGGCGCGGCGGCAGGCGCTGCCGCAGGAACGGACGCGGAGAAAAGGTTTGCCGCCGACATCTGCCGCACACGGGTATCGTCCCCGATCGGCACAAAAGCGGTCAGCGGATTCTTTGCCTGCCGCGTGCCGGACAGTTGCAGTTCGGGTCGGCTCTCATCTTTCTCAAGTGCCGAACGGACCGCATAATAGACGGTTTCAAAAATCAGCCGCTCATCCGAAAACTTGACTTCCAGTTTGGCGGGGTGCACATTGACATCCACCGCTGCGGGGTGAAGTTCGAGGAACAGTGCGGCAACGGGAAACCGCTCGGGCGCCATGTAGGAGGTATATGCCTTTTCCAGCGCCGCCAGGATGGTTTTGCTTTTGACATACCGCCCATTGATGAAAAAGTTCTGATAATTCCGGTTGTTGCGGGCATGATCGGGCGTGCCGATAAAGCCATGCACGCGCACGCCGCCGTTTTCCCCCTCTACGGGAAGGAGACGTTTGGCAAAATCACGTCCGAGGAGTGCGTAGAGCGTATGCAGCAGATTCCCGTCCCCCGCCGTGCGGAAACGGCTGACGCCGTCGGTAATCCATTCAAAAGCAATATCGGGGCGGGACATGGCGATCTTCTCCACCACCGCGGTGGATGCCATGGTTTCGGTCGCATCTTTTTTGAGGAATTTCCGTCTTGCCGGCACATTGCCGAACAGGTTCTCCACCACCACGGTAGTGCCGTTCGAGGCGCCGACCTCCGAAAGGTCGGTGACGCTGCCCGCCGTAGCGGCAAGCAGGGTGCCGCTCGGCGCTTCCTCGGTTTTCGTGATGATATGTAACTCCGACACTGCCGCGATGGCAGCCAGTGCTTCCCCGCGGAAGCCGAGCGTACCGATGGCGGCAAGATCCTCGGCACGGTGAATCTTACTGGTGGCGTGCCGGCGGATGGAAACGGGCAGATCGTCCGGCGACATCCCGCAACCGTTATCCGACACGCGGATGAGAGAAACGCCGCCGCGGCGAACCTCCGCCGTCACGCGGGTCGCCCCGGCATCAATCGCGTTTTCCAGCAGTTCTTTGAGAACCGACGCCGGGCGGTCGACCACCTCGCCCGCCGCGATCAGGTTTGCCAGTGAAAAATCCAGAACGTTAATGCGTCCCAAACGGTTCCCCTCCTTTCATGCCGTGCGCTCAGCGCGTGCCCGACACGATTTTTTTGAGTTCAAATACAAAATTCATTGCCTCAATCGGCGTCATGGTATTCAGGTCGGCAGTGCGAATCTTTTCCGCTGCCTCATCTGCCTCCCGATCGGCAAGAGCGGCAAACAGATCGGGTTCTCCGGCGGGCGGCGGCGGGGTGGTTCCCTTGGCGGGGCGAATGCCGCTGCCGCTTTCAATCCCCGCAAGAATTTCCCGCGCGCGGCGCACCACTTCCCCCGGCACCCCTGCGAGTTTGGCAACCTCAATGCCGTAACTGTCATCGGTTGCCCCGCGCACGATCTTGCGCAAAAAGGTAATGTTATCCCCATGCTTTTTGGCGGCGATGTTGTAGTTCACCACCCCGGCAATCTCCCCTTCCAGGGCGGTCAGTTCGTGGTAGTGCGTAGCAAAGAGGGTGCGGGCGCCGATCTTTTTGCCCGCGGTATATTCCGCCACCGCGCGGGCAATGCTCATGCCGTCATAGGTGCTGGTGCCGCGCCCGACCTCGTCATAAATGATGAGCGAGCGGGAAGTGGCTTTTTTCAGAATATTCGCCACCTCGGTCATCTCCAGCATAAAGGTGGATTGCCCCGAGGCAAGGTCGTCCGATGCCCCCACGCGGGTAAAGAGTTTATCCACTACGCCGAGATGCGCTTCCTTCGCGGGGATAAAAGAGCCGATCTGCGCCATGACCGCCATGAGCGCAACCTGCCGCATATACGTGGATTTCCCCGCCATATTCGGGCCCGTAATCAAAAGCAGGCGGTCGCTGCCCGTGTTCAGTTTGGTGTCGTTCGGGACAAAATAACTGTCGGTCACGAATTTCTCCACCACCGGGTGTCTGCCGTCCCGCACGTCAAAGCGGTCGGAAAGATCTACCTCCGGGCAGACATAGTTGTTTTTCGAGGCAACCTCGGCAAGGGAAAGATAAACGTCAAGTTCCGCCATTTCCGCCGCCACCAGTTGAATGCGGGAGGCTGCCGCCGCTACGGTATCCCGCACGCGGCCGAACACCGAAAATTCCAGGGCAATCAGTTTATCGGCAGCGCCCAGCACGGTGGATTCCATATCCTTTAGCTCCTGGGTGATATAGCGTTCACAGTTGGCGAGTGTCTGTTTGCGGATATAGCGGTCGGGTACCGCGTCCATCTGCGAACGGCTGACCTCTATGTAATAGCCGAAAACCTTATTGTACCCCACGCGCAGGTTGCGGATACCGGTGGCATCCCGTTCCTTCGCTTCAATTTCTTCAATCCACCCTTTGCCGTTCTGCATGACCGAACGAAGGTAGTCCACGTCCTTATCATACCCGTCGCGGATGATACCTCCATCCCGCAGGGAAAAGGGCGGATCCTCGGGAATCGCGGCTTCCAGCAGTTCACGGATATCGGAAAGAGTCTCTTTATCCTCGCAGATCTCCCGCAGGCGGGGGGCAGAAAAGGCATGCAGCGCCCCGCGCAGATCGGGCAGGATATGAATGCTTTGCAGCACCGCGCGCAGGTCTTTGGCGTTGGCGGTGCCGTACACCACCTTGGCGGTCAGGCGTTCCAGGTCCAGCACGTCCGAGAGCAGGGCGCGCAACTCCTCCCGCCCCATGAAATCCGAAACCAGTTCCCCGACCGCCGCCTGGCGGGCGCCGATGGCAACGGGGCTGAGCAGCGGGCGCAGCAACCAGGAACGCAGCATCCGCGCCCCCATTGCCGTTTCGGTCTTATCCAGCACCCAGAGCAGCGAGCCTTTTTTCTCTTTGGTGCGCATGGATTCCACCAGTTCCAGGTTCCGCCGGGTGCTGAGATCAATCTCCATGGCTTGTCCGTCCGTATAGACCTGCACCGTGCGCACAAAGGAATCGGCGCATTTCTGCGTTTCGCGGATATAGGCAAGCAGTGCGCCGACCGCCACAATGGCGGGCGGGGCGGTCAGCGTTTCGCTTTCTGCGGGAAAGCGTTCGCTCACCGCCATCCGCGCCCCGACCTCATCAAACAGATCGGGACGATGGTCGGTAATCAGCGTGCCGAAGCGATTGGTAAGGAACTCCGCCGCCTCCGGGCAGGCACTTTTATCAATATTCAGGATGACCTCGCGCGGGGCGTAGATCCCGAGTTCGTTCTCCAGACGCGACAAAAGATCCTCACCCTCCAGCACCGTTACCGAAATCTGCCCCGTGGAAATATCCGCGAACCCGAGCCCGATACTGCCGTGGTCGGCATAAAAAATGGCGGCAAGGTAATTATTCTGTGCATCGCGCAGCAGACTGCCGTCGGTAATGGTGCCGGGCGTGACCACCCGCACAATCTCCCGCCGTACCAGCCCCTTTGCCTGCGCGGGGTCCTCGGTCTGCTCACACACCGCCACGCGGTAGCCCTTTTCCACCAGTTTACCGATATAGAGATCCGCTTTATGGAACGGCACCCCGCACATGGCGGCACGTTTGTCATCCCCGCAGTCGCGCCCGGTGAGCGTCAGTTCCAGCTCACGGGATGCCACCACGGCGTCCGAAAAGAACATCTCAAAAAAGTCACCGAGACGGTACATCAGGATATAATCCTTGTACTGCGCCTTGATGTCGAGGTATTGCTGCATCATCGGTGTGACCACCGAAAGGCAGGAAACATCGGTCACCACTTCAGCCATGGTACACCCCCCTTTTGTTTTTTCAGTGGCAGCCGCCGCAGGAAGAGCAGTCGTGCGTGCAGGAAGAGGGTCGCACGCCGAAGGCGTAGAAGGTAATCTCCGCGTTGATCTGCTTCATCAGATCGTTCACCGCCTGCTGCGCCGCGGCAAAATTGCTGTAATGTTCGTTCTGATTGATGGCGGCGGCAAGGGTGTCCATTTTTGCCTTCAGGCTCTCGATCACATCCTTATCCTGCATGGCGGCATCCTGATTGAATTCTTCCGTAAGGCAGGCGCGGTGTGTATTATATTCGGTCATCTGGGCAGAGAGTGCCTCGTCTGCGTCAAATGCGGCTTTTGCCGCATCATAAGCAAGCAGCACCTCGTCGTTTTTAATGCCCTCGCCGAGGGCTTTTGCCAGTTCCATCACGTTCATTGTGAGTTTCTCCTTTTCTTTATGATTCCTTGACCATCTCGCCATGCAGGGCATAAGGGTCCGCACGGGTGATTTTTACCCGGACAAACTGCCCGACATCGGCAGGGGTAGCGGCATAATGCACCAGTTTACCCGATGCACTGCGCCCGCTGTAATGCTGCGCATCATGGCGGCTGACCCCGTCGGTCAGCACCCGCAGAACGCGCCCGACATACGCGCGGTTGGCATCCAGCGCAATCTCGTCCTGCAGGGCAAGCAGGCGGGAAAACCGCGCCTGTTTCACCTCGTCCGGCACCGCCCCTGCCATGGTGGCGGCGGGGGTACCCGTGCGCGGTGAATAGAGGAACGAATAGACCATATCAAAGCGCACGCGCCGAAGGGCGTCCAGCGTCAGGGCGAAATCATCTTCTGTTTCGCCGGGAAAACCGACGATGATATCCGAGGTCAGCGCGATGTCCGGCATCTGCGTCCGCAGGGCATCGACCGTCTGCAGATACTTCCCCAGCGTATAACGCCGGTTCATGGCGGCAAGAATCCGGTCGCTGCCCGATTGCAGCGGCAGATGGAAATGGTTCTCCACCCGCCCCCGGTTTGCCGCCATCACGGCAATCAGATCGGGGGAAACATCCTTGGGATGGCTGGTCATAAACCGCAGCACAAAATCCCCCTTCACCCGACAAAGGCGGTCCAGCAGCGTGGCAAAATCACAGTCGCTGTGATACGAATTGACGTTCTGCCCGAGCAGCGTAATATCCCGGCAGCCGGACGATGCCAACTCCTCCACCTCCCGCACGATCTCGGCAGAGGCGCGGCTGCGCTCCCGCCCGCGGACATACGGGACGATACAGTATGTGCAGAAGTTGTTGCAACCATACATAATGCTGACATAGGCACGGTGCGCCTCGCGCCGTGCGATCGGCACGCCCTCCGCCGCCTCCCCGTCGTCCTCCCCGAGGAGGAACTGGCGGCGGTGCTGCTCCATGGCGCGCAGAAGCACCAGCGGCATCTTATGCAGCGAAGCCGGCTCCAGTGTGAACGTTACGTAAGGATAACCGTGCTTCAGCTGATCGACCCGTTTTTGCTGCGCGGTCATGCAGCCGCAGACCCCCACAATCAGGTCGGGGTTCTTTTCCCGCAGGTGCTTGCAGTTGCCGATGAGTGAAAGCGCCCGCAGTTCCGCGTGCTCGCGTACGGCGCAGGTGTTAATCAGAATGAGGTCGGCGTCCTCCGGCTCGGCGCAGGAAACATACCCCATTTCCTCCGCCATGCCGCGCAGTTTTTCTCCGTCCGCCTCATTTTGCTGGCAACCGAGCGTTTGTACATAAACTTTTTGCGGGTGACCCGCCGCAGCGGTGGCGTGATTCCGCTCGCGCACCGCGCGGATACAGGATTGCAGTTGTTCATCCCGGCGAATATCCATAAAACTCCTTTTTCGGGGCAATCCCCGCGAAAAAATCAATCTCCGACAGCGACGGCATCGGTTTCGACCGATGCCGACTTTTCTTTTTATTTTACCACAGAATAAAGAAAAAGTCAAGCGCCGTTCCGAAACGGCACGGCGCTTTTTGCAAAGGGGAACGGCGGGGGCGAAGGGGATTTTCGGTATGCCCTCCGGCAAGGCATCCTTGTGGCGCACTGCCCTGCCGCAAGCGGTGCCCATGCCGCGCAAGAAACCGTGCGGCGTGCCGCACGGCTTCTTGCAGTGCCGCCCGAAAAGAGCCACCCCGGGTGCGGCGCGCTGCCGTCTCTGCCGTAACGGCAGAGCGGAAGAAAACTGCCATCCGCACCGCAAAGTCCCTTCTGTTCTGTCACCTCTATTTCCGCTTTTTCTTAGATCCCGTCATGCGAGGCATACGGCAACCGTTCTACCAGCAGGTTGCCGCTTGCCCCTTTGCCGGTCAGAGTAACGGTATAATTACCCTCCTCCCGGATCGACAGGGCAAAATTCGGGATCCCCTCTCCGTTTCCGCTGTACAGTTCTTTCCCTTCGCTGTCGGTCACGGTCAGGCGCCCTTGCCCTCCCGCAATCGCAAAATGGACACGCAGCACATCCCCCTCCACAAGGGAAAAGATGTGGGTATCGCTGCCGCTCAGTTCATATATCTCCAGCCGATAGCGGTCGTCTGTTGCCTCCCGCTCTCCGCGGAACACGGTGCCGCAGGCAGAAAGAAGCAGAAGCAGCGCTGCAAGGCAGAAGCATACCGCCCCCCGTTTTTGGTGTTTCATCCGTTCTCCTCCGTTTGACGTATGGGAAAAAAGCACCCCGGCGCAACCTTCCGAAAGGCCCGCGCCGGGGAAAACGAATCAAAGGTGCAACACCCGTTCCTTAATCTCCTGGGTACGCCCCTGGTTCCAGTACTGCGTGCCGATATACCCGCAGGTACGGCGCGCCACATTCATTTTGCTCTGGTCGCGGTTGTGGCACTGCGGACACTCCCAGACCAGTTTGCCGTCCGGATCGGTGACAATGGAAATCTCCCCGTCATACCCGCACACCTGGCAGTAATCGGATTTGGTGTTCAGTTCCGCATACATGATATGGTCGTAGATAAACTTCATCACCGCAAGCACCGCCTCCAGGTTGTCCTGCATGTTGGGCACCTCCACATAACTGATGGCGCCGCCGGGCGAAAGCTGCTGGAACTGGGCTTCAAATGCCAGTTTTGCAAAGGCATCGATCTTCTCGGTCACATGCACATGATAACTGTTGGTGATATAGTTTTTATCGGTCACCCCTTCAATGATGCCGAAACGCTTTTGCAGGCACTTGGCAAACTTGTAGGTGGTGGATTCGAGCGGCGTGCCGTAAAGGCTGAAGTCGATGTTCTCTTTTTCCTTCCACTTCCGGCAGGCGGCATTCAGATATTCCATTACCTCCAACGCAAAGGGGGTGGCGGAGGGGTCGGTATGCGATTTACCGGTCATGAACTTCACACACTCATAAAGCCCCGCGTAACCGAGTGAAATGGTCGAGTAGCCGCCGAACAGCAGCGGGTCAATCACTTCCCCCTTTCCGAGGCGTGCCAGCGCGCCGTACTGCCAGAGAATCGGCGCCGCATCGGAAAGCGTGCCGAGCAGACGGTTGTGGCGGCACATCAGCGCCCGATAGCAAAGGTCAAGGCGCTCGTCCATCACCCGCCAGAACTTATCGATATTCCCCCCCGAGGAAAGCGCCACATCCACCAGGTTGAGGGTCACTACGCCCTGGTTGAAACGACCGTAATACTTCGGTTTGCCCTCGGCGTCCACATACGGGGTAAGAAAACTGCGGCAACCCATGCAGGTATAGCAATGCCCCTCACCGTTCTTGTCCACCTTCAGTTTCAGCATGATTTTTTCCGAGATATAGTCGGGCACCATGCGGCGGGCAGTACATTTTGCCGCCAATTCGGTCAGATAATAGTAGGGGCTGTCCTCATGGATATTATCCTCTTCCAGCACATATACCAGTTTGGGGAAAGCGGGGGTGACAAACACGCCCTTTTCGTTTTTCACGCCGGTATAGCGCTGGCGCAGCACTTCTTCAATGATAATGGCAAGGTCTTTCTTTTCCTGCTCGTCCTTTGCCTCGTTCAGGTACATGAAGACCGTGACAAAGGGTGCCTGCCCATTGGTCGTCAGAAGGGTGACCACCTGGTACTGGATGGTCTGCACGCCGCGGCGAATCTCCTCCCGCAGGCGTTTTTCGGTGATGCGCGCCACCTTCTCGGGCAAAGCAACGCCGTCCACATCCTGCAACTCCTCTGCTACTTCCCGCAGCAGTTTTTCCCGGCTGATCTTCACAAACGGGGCAAGGTGGGTCAGGCTGATGCTCTGCCCCCCGTACTGATTGGATGCCACCTGGGCGATGATCTGCGTGGCAATATTGCAGGCGGTGGAGAAGGAATGCGGTTTTTCGATCATGGTACCGCTGATGACCGTGCCGTTTTGCAGCATATCCTCCAGGTTGACCAGATCGCAGTTGTGCATATGCTGCGCAAAATAGTCACTGTCATGGAAATGAATCAGCCCTGCTTCATGCGCATCAACGATATCTTTCGGCAAAAGAATCCGGCGCGTGATGTCCTTGCTCACCTCTCCCGCCATATAGTCCCGCTGCACCGAGTTGACGGTAGGATTTTTATTGGAGTTCTCCTGCTTGACTTCTTCATTGTTGCACTCGATGAGCGAAAGAATCTGCTCGTCTGTGGTATTCGACTTCCGGATCAGGGAACGGGTATAACGGTAGGTGATGTATTTTTTTGCCACCTCGTACGCCCCGTGCGCCATAATCTGGGTCTCTACCAGTTCCTGAACCTCCTCCACCCCGAGGGCGCGGTTCATCTTCTGGCAGGCGTATTCCACGCTCTCCGCAATACGGCGGATCTGCATCGGTGTCATGCGCTCTTCTTCTGGCACCGCCTCATTGGCATGCGTCACGGCGGCAATGATCTTGGTAATGTCAAATGGCACTTCGGCTCCGCTGCGCTTGATGATTTTCATGGTCTTTTATCCTTTCGCAAAAAAAGCGGTCCCCGCCCGGGTGGGCAGGCAGGGGCTGTGTGATCTTCGTCTTATACTGAAATTATACCATATCTTGCGGAAATGTCAACAGGGTTGCACTAGATATTGTATGCTCAATTTCAACAAACTTTCCGTTTCGTTTTTGGTGAAAACGTCTATTTTTGTTTTTTTCGGGGGTTGCGCTTGACAAAAAAGCACCTGACGTGTTATAATGCAAATAGCAAGGTTGTACCTTTTTTCGGTACTTTTTTCTCGGATTTCGGCTCCTTTCCCGGGGGCTTTTTTTATCGGTGAGGCGGCACATGGAGTTTGATTGCGCAATTGAAGAAATTGAACATACCATCGGTTACACGTTCCGCGACCGCAGTCTGCTTCGGCAGGCATTTACGCGGAAATCCTACTGCAACGAAGCGCACCAGGCGGGCAGGTGCGAGGTTGAGAGCAATGAGGTGTTAGAGTTCTGCGGTGACAGCGTGCTCAGCGCCGCCATCATCACCATTCTGATGGAGCGCTGCTCGCGCCGCTCCCCCATCGGGCTTTCCACCGCGCTGGACGAGGGCGGTTTTACCGTCATCAAAAGCAACCTGACGAACAAATCCATGCTCAGCAGCAAAATGGCGGAGATGGGGCTGGAGCGTTACCTTCTTGTCGGGCGGGGAGACGAAAAGCGCGACATCCGCCACCAACCGTCGGTGATGGAGGATCTGTTTGAAAGCATCATCGGCGCGGTGTATTTTGACAGCGGTAAAGATCTTTCGGTGGTAATCCGTATGGTGGGGCGGCTGTTGGATACCGACGCCTACCTCCGGCAGAATGCCGTGCGGCAGGCGGCAAGCCCGTACAATGCCCTGCAGGAGTGGTGCCAGGCAAAAAAAATTCCGTTTTCTTTCACCGAACTCGGCTGCCGCGGGCCGGAGCATGACTGCGTTTATACCTTCCGTTGTGATGCGGGAGAGAACGTGAGCGCCACGGGGGAAGGGCGCAGTCGCGCCAAAGCCAAGGCGGCTGCCGCCGCGGCCGTGCTGCCGCTTCTGACCGAAAAAGAATAAAAAAACCGGGTTCCGCCCACGCGGAACCCGGTTTTTTTATTTTTGGTGCGCACGGGCATAGGCACGGGGGCTTTGCCCCGTCACTTTCCGGAACACGCGGGAAAAATATACCGGGTCGGCATACCCGCATTGCTCTGCCAGTTCCCCCACACGGAAGCACCTGCCGTAAATCTCCATCCGGCGGCAGGCTGCCCTCACGCGCACTTCCTGCAAAAACGAAAGCGGCGTTTTTCCCGTCAGGCGGCGGAAACAGGCGCGCACATAGTCCTCGGCATACCCGCTTGCCCGCAGGGCTGCCGCCATATCGAAATCGGGGCGAAGCCCCTCGGTCGAGGCAAGGGCAACCACGCGCCGCACCGCCTGTTCCGCCGCGCTCCCTTCCCCCCGCTGCCGCAGGAGGGAAAGGGTGTAGGCGGTCACGAGGGAGGAAAGGTAGGCATCCCCGAAGAAACGGTTTTCGTAAATCATGCGGGCAAGCGCGCGGCTGTCCTCCGATGCGGCGGTTATCACCGTAATCTCCCGCGGCAAAAGCCCGCCCTCCGGCACGCCGACCGAAATGTTGCAAAATCCGTCCGCCGCGGCGGAACCGTGAAGAACCCCGACCGGCACCAGAATCGCGCAGCCGGGGGAAAAGGGATAATCGCCCCGGTCGGTGTGCAGCACGCCGTTCCCGCGCTCGTAAAGCATAATCTCGCAAAAATCGTGCCGGTGCAGGGGGTAGCGCGTCACCCCCGCCGCCGTTTTGCCGATATACTGCTCGCTTCGCATAAAAACCTCATTTCGCAACATCTATCTTTTGTTCGGATTTTTGCCGATAACGTAATAAAAAAATATCCTTTTCCGTGGTATGATGAAGAAAAACGAAAAAGGAGAACCACCCATGGCACCGATTGCCAATTTTGCCCGCGGCATGGGCATCGGCGGCTGGCTGACCAACTACAAACGCTTTCACGTTCTGCCGGAGTACCGCCGCATGACCCTGACGACCGGGGACTTTGAACACTTCCGAACCTACATCACCGAGCGCGATATCGCCTATATCGCCTCGCTCGGCATGGATCACATCCGCCTTGGTTTTGACCAGATTGTGCTGGAGAGCGCCGCCGGCGTTTATCGGGAAGAGATGTTTGCCCTGCTGCGCGATTTTGTGACCTGGTGCCGCCGCGCGGGAGTGCGGGCGGTGCTGAACCTGCACAAAGCCATCGGCAATGATTGTGACATTGCGGAACCGGTGCACCTGCTGGACGATGAAGCGCTTCAGGCACGGTTTGTCGCGCTCTGGGAGCAGATCGAAGACCGGTTTGCCGATGCGCCGGAAGTGGCGTTTGAATTGCTGAACGAAGTGCGGGACGGGGATTCCTGCAAGTGGAACGCGCTGGCAGCCCGCACCCTTGCCGCCCTGCGGAAAAAGAACCCACGCCGCACCGTCATCATCGGCAGCACCTGCTGGAACTCGGTGCATACGTTAAAAGACCTGGCGGTAACGGACGACCCCTGCGTGATTTACACGTTTCATACCTATGACCCGTTTTCTTTTACGCACCAACAGGGAGTTTTGCAGGAGGGACCGCTGTTTTACAACCGGCAGATGCCCTGGCCCGGAGACATTGCCCGTTACCGCGACTATGAAAAAGTGGTAAACGGCAACGAAAACGCCTACACGGGTTACACCGTAATGGATCGCGCTTATCTGCACGACAGCCTGCGCCCTGCCCTCGCTTTCAAAAAGGAGCACCCGAGCGCGGTTCTTTGGTGCGGGGAGTTCGGCACCATCCGCCACTGCCCAATCGTCTATCGGGAAAACTGGATGCGGGATGTGATTGCCTTCTGCCTTGCCCACCGCATTCCCTACTGCTGCTGGAACTACCTCAGCACGCCGAATGACGGCAACCGCTTCAGCCTGGTGGATGACGACACAAGAACCATTCTCAGCCCGCGCCTTTCGCACATTCTGCGCGGGGAGCTTGACGCATGAGTGCGGAAACCGCCCTTCTTCTCTTCCTTTCGGTGTCAGCTTCCACGGCACGGGGCGCACTCTCCAAAAAGCCGGGAAGTTCCTTCGCGGGGCGGCGGGTGCTTGCCATTGCGCTCGGTCTGCTTTCGGTGCTTCCGTTTTCGCTTTGAAAAACCACGCCCCGCCATCCGGCGGGGCGTGGTTTTTCGGGTGCGTCAGTCCATACTCCGATCACGCCCGGCGGGAGTCATTGTTTTTCACATGGGCAGCAAGGCGGGCACCGAGGTGCCAGGTCAGGCGGTCAAGCCACCCCTGCGTTCTCGGATACTCGGTAATACCGCGCACCCCTTCTTCGTCAAGGAACGCAAGCGCCGCTTCTCTGCCCTCATACTCTTCCAGCATATACAGCATACGCGAAAGACGCATGGCTTCTCCCATGGCAAACAGCCGCAGGGAGGGATTGGCGGAGAAACCGGGGTGATCGGGATACACAAGGAACGGATCCCCCGCGGTGAACATACCCTCCCCGTCCGTGGTGATATACGGATTGATCGGGCGGCGGGAGAGGTAGGAATTATAGAAATTGAAGCCCCAATGGAGGAACAGATCCATATTGTACCGATACAGAACAAACCCGAGTTGCGCGGTGCGTGAGAGCGGCTGGGAGAGGAAGCGGTTGGTAAAATACCCCGCCGTCGGACCGCAGCAATAGTAAGTACACAAAGGACGCACGCCCGCATCGATATACTTCTGCACCGTAGCGATGGAACAGACACTGTATTCCCGGTCGGTCTTGCCGACAAAATCCAAACTGGAGCAGGCGTCAATCGTACGGCAGTTGCCGATGTGCTGCATAATCAGTTCCTTGCAGGCGGTGTAATGGGCAAGCTGCTCTTCATTCGGTTCGTCCGAGACGTGGAAGAAGGTAATATCCTCCACCCCGAGTTCGCACAGATCCGCATGCAGGGCATCCAGCATCTGGGCAAGGAAATTGCGGTAATCGTCCGAGAGCGCATCGGTCTGCCAGCCGAAACGATGGCGGATTCTGCCGCCCGCATCATGCACCAGCACCTTCGGCGCGTGCTCTGCCCCCCACTGCGAGAAGCAGGGCGGCATTTCGAGGTATTTCATGCCGCGGCTGAGCACAAAGCGGACAAAGCGGTTGAACTCGGAGAAATCAAACACGAATTTGCCCGGCTCCGGTTCCCGGATGTCGAGAAGCTGCGTGCTGAGGCGCTCTCTGCCCACCTGCGTATCGAACGCGGGGGTGATGAGCGGCACAAGAATCATATTCTGCCCGCCGATTTTGGCGGCATCCAGATAATTGCCGAGCAGGCGATAGAATTCAATGGTAAAGGGTTTGACGTGGTGCTGGTTGAGAAAACTGTCATAATGCATCCAGGTGGTAAGAATGCACTTCTGCGCCGGCAGGGGCGCGGGAATTTTCACCAGCGTAAAGTCGGCAAAGCCCATTTTCTTTCCGTCTTCATAGAACCGCACACCCATGGAATGGGTGCCGGGCTGAATCCGTTCATCGTCATGAATGGTAATGAAAAAGGTCTGATTGGTCTTGGTGGAATTGTGCAGGTACCGGCGGTCGATCTTTTCCAGCACATCGGGGTAGAGATGGTCGTCCCGGATCACATACCCGTCATCATGATATTCCGCCACATCCATCACAGCCGGCACCAGCCCCACGCGGCGGACGGTCATACGCGGACCGATATCGCGGGGGAAGAAGCGCAGCATCCCGTTGTAGTAAGGCTGATCCGACCACAGGTTGACCTGAAAACTGACCTCGCCCCCCTCAAAGAGATAAATCGGCAAACGCATTTCCGGCGGGTCGCCCGTCAAAAACACCTTTTCATTGGCACTGACAACGGTCAGTGAAATCATATTCTTTTCCTCCTGCGGTTTATTTGCAAATTTTTGCGGTTTTTTGCTTTTTACTCCTCTATTATAGGAGTTTGTGTCGGAATTGTATTTGCACGATGCGGCGATTTTTTTGGATTATCTGTCATTTGGAAAGGATTTCAAATCCCGTCTCGGTCATGAGAATCATATGCTCCACCTGAGCGGATAAGCGGTGATCCGACGTGCGCACCGTCCAGCCGTCCCGCCGGTCGATCGTAAAATACCGCCCGCCCTGATTGATCATCGGCTCAATGGTAAACACCATGCCGGGAAACAGGAGCACCCCCTCTCCCTTTTTGCCGATATGGGCAACAAACGGGTCTTCATGCATGGAGAGCCCCACGCCGTGCCCGCCGATCTCCCGCACTACCGTATAACCCCGGTTGTGTACCAGTGTGGCGATGGCATAGCCGATATCCCCGAGGTGGGCGGTATAGGGGGCAAGGCACGCCTCCGCCGTGCAGACCGCTTCCTTCGCCGTATCGACCAGTTTTTTTGCCGCCTCGCTCACCGTACCAACGCAGAACATCCGGGAGGCATCCCCCACATAACCGCGATAGGTGGTGGTGCAATCCACATTGACAATATCCCCCTCCCGCAAAACGACATCGGGCGAAGGAATCCCGTGGCAGACCACATCGTTGACCGAAGTGCATACGCTTTTCGGAAACCCCTCAAAACCGAGGCAGGTGGGCGTTCCGCCGAGGGCGCTGGTCTCCCGCTCCACCACGGCATCGATCTCCTCGGTGGTGATGCCGGGGGCAACGATTTTTTCCACCGCATCCAGCACTGCCGCATTCACGGCGCCCGCCTCCCGGATGCCCGCAATCTGCCCGGGGGTCTTCAGCCACTTGCGCGGCGGCACCCGCTGCCCTTTTGCCCGCAGGGCATTCCACATGGCTTCCCGCGCGATGGGTGCCGTTTTCTGCTCTTCCGATTCTGTCTGATGAAATTCTCCCATCATCATACCCTCCTCCCGGTATTTCCGGGAGATATTATAGTCTTCCTGTCCGAAAAAGTCAAGGACGGGGGAATGGGGGCGAACGGTTTTTCGCAGTTTTCCACAACAAAGAGGAATATTTCTTGACAATACCCCAAAAATGTGCTACCATAAAGTGAATTGACACGGGACTGCTGCGCGGTCCGGCGAAGGGAGTTGTTTGTTTTGCAGTTTCATCCGCAATGGTTTTTGCTGGTTCTGCTTTTCGGCTGTATGGCGCTTGCCGGCTTTTTTGCTACGGGGCACCGCCTGCGCCGGAACGCCATTCGGCTTGCCCAGGTACCGCTTGCGTTCCTGCTTGCCTTTCTTCTGCACCGAGGCGGCATTTTTGCCGGCGTAACGGAAGAGTTTTTCCATCAGATTACGGTGGAAGGAAAGAGCCTTGCCGAATTTCTCGGCGATTTTTCCGCCCTGTCGGCGGAGGCGGTGCGGGCGATTCTGAACGTCACACTGGCGGCACTTTTGTTCGGACTTTTATTTCTCTTTCTTCTCCTTGCCCTGCGGTTTCTCTTTTTCATTCTTTCGCTTTGTATTCCGCCGCTTTACGGAAGGCGCAGTGAGGCGCCCGCGCCCGTCTGGCACCACGCGCTTTCGTTTCTTTGCGGGGCGGCTTCCTGGTTCCTGATCCTGGGCGTTCTGCTGACCCCGTTCTTTTTCTTCTCCGGCATTGCTGCCGCTGCCGAACTGCCCGCAGGGGAGGGAGAGGGCAGCGCGGTATATGAGACGATTACCATTGTGGAAGAAAACTACGTAGCCCCGTTTGAAGATGCCACGGTGGTGCGTCTTTACACCGCCACCGGGGTACGGGGGCTTGTGTGCCGCGCCGTTGCCGACGGGAAGGGTTGCGGCATCCGGGATGCGGAGGGAAACACCGCCCCGATTTCCGATACGCTGCGGGCGCTGGTTTCGGCATTTGCCAAAGGCAGCGCGGGCACCGAACAGGCGCTCCTCGGCACGGCGGAAGGAAATGAAAAGGGCGCCGTGCTTCTCGACGGCGCGCTGACCGACATTTCGGGGGACCGTGTGCTGCCGGCGCTGACGGCAGACCTGCTTCGCACCTATCTGCAAGGTGCCGATACCGAAAACGAATTTCTTCTTCTCCTGCGGGATACCTACGGAGATGCCGATGCCGCGCAGATTGCGGGCGATATCCGCTCCCTCTCTCCCGTGCTGCACGCCGCCATTGCGGCGGATCTGCCGCGCAAGTGGGTAAACGGTACGCCGAAGGCGGAAGAAATTCTTTCTTCCTTTGCTGACCGCGCCGTAGCGCGTGATCTGCTGGACGGGCTTTCGGGGCTCTCCTTCTTCCTCCCGCTGATGCAGCGCCTGGCGCCGCGCGGAGTGGAAATGCTGGCGGGCGCGCTGGATATTCCGAAGGACACGGCGGACCTTGCCCGCCGCCTGGATGCCGCGCTCTCTGGCGCGTTCAACGACCGCTCGATCGGGGCGGTGGATTATGACGACCTTGACCGTAAAATGGCACAGGCGGCCAAAGACGGTGTGATTCTGCTGCCCGTGGACGGAATCGGGGTCGGCGATGCCCTGCCCTCCGGGTGGGAGACCGCAAGGCAGAACTGCAAGCGGCATTTTGCCCGAGTGGAAAAACTGGTTTCCGTTCTGGTTTCCTACGGCTTTGCCGATGCCGACCTGACAAGCGACCCCCTCCCCTATCTGACCGGGGACGGTGCGGTTTACCTGTTTGACGTCGCCACGGGCTGCTGGCACCTGCGTACCGAAGCGGACGACACGATCCGCCCGTTTTACCTGCTTGCCGACCGGCTTGCCCGCAAGACAAACGCCTTCCTTTATGAAGATGCCCTCGCGGACGCCGTTTCGGAAGAAGCCATTTCCCTTTGGCTGATGAGCACGCCCGGGGCGCTTGCAGACAACGCCGCCCTGACCGCGAAAGAAAAAGCGGGGGTCGGCACGCTGTGTGCGGCGGTGAAAGATCGGAACTTCCCTGCCGCCAAAATCACGCAGGAAACACTTTGCGGAAGCCTGGATTTCTCTCCGCTGTCGGAAGAAGACGGGCGGCAGAAGGAACTGGATGCCTTTGCCGTGCTCTTCTCCGATGCGGCAGGGCTTTCCTCCCTCCTTGCGGAAGGGGATGCGATGACCGAACGGGAGATTGTGGAACAGTTTGACCGCATTGGCGCGCTGTTTGACGATCTGCACGCAACGAAAAGCCTTGCCCCCCTCTCGCGTAACCTTTTGCGGGCACTGGAAGGGAACGAAACCTACGGTGCCTACCTTGCCTCTTTTGATGTGGAAAGCGTAATTGCCGATGTAGATGCCGGCAACACCACCTACCGTGAATTTTTCACGACCCTCAAGAACCTGATCCTGATGATGTGGGATCTGGTTGCCTGACCGTTTTCAAAAAGGAGATCTCTCATGAATCGTACCACCCGTACTCTGATTTCCCTTTCATCTCTTCTTTTGATTTTTGTGCTGCTGGTCGGCAGTTTCACCATGGGGCTTTCGTTTGAAGAACTGCACTTTCCCGAAATCCGTTTCGGTGCGGGAAACGGTGGGGATGCCGAACAAAACACCTATACCCTTCAGGTAACCGCCGGGGATGGCGGACGCGTCAACACCGCGGGCGGCGAATACCCTGCCGGGGAGGAAGTATCCCTCTCCGCCACCCCCGATGACGGCTATGTGTTCAACGGCTGGTTTGACGCGCACGGCAGTTATCTTTCCATCAGCCCGGACTATACGGTTACCGTAGTCAAAAACACCCGCGTGCAGGCCGCCTTTGCCAAGGCGCCGAAGGACATGACGGCGAAGAGCACGTCGGAAGAAACCTTTTCCGGCTGAACGCCCGATTTCTCTTTTCCCCTGCGCTGTGACCGCCCCGACGCGGAAGATGACATCCGAAAAACCTCATCATCACCGACCCCTATCTTGCCGCCCTGCTCGGCAAGGCGGAAACCGATGATACCGTAAAAGTCCCCTACCGCGTGGAAAGTACGGGGAACGATACCTACCGCATCACGCCGGAGGAAGCCTACACCACCGGCACGGAAGGGGAGAACCGCTTTGTCCGGGAAGAAGCCGAGGCGATGGAAGCCGCCATGCAGGTCTTTCTGAATGTGACAAAGGACGAAGATTACCGCCCGACGCAGGCAGACGTGGAGACGATGATCTCCTCCCGCGTCCTGCGCGATACCCTGCAGGAGATTGCCGATACTCCCGAAAAATGGAGCGCCCTGCAGGAACGCTTTTCCGCCATGTCCGACCGGATGCGGGCATCGCCGGATACCGCCATGCGAGATCTTCTTTCTGCAAACGAAACGTCCCCGTCTTACGGGGAATTTGCCGAAATCTGTGATCTGCTACGGACGCTGTTCGGCATCGGAAACAAATAACCCTCAAGGGGGCGCCACGGGCGCCCCCCTTTTTTTGTGCGCAGGTTTCCCCGCCCCAGCCGCTGCCGCCCGGCACATCGTTGCTTTTTTCATAGAAAAAACGAATTGTGAAAAGTATGTGATATTTCCGCTCCCCCGCTTGACTTTGCAAGGCACCCATGCTACAATAAGAGGGTAAGTGTGGAATCGTGTTGTTTTTTTGCAAAAATTCGCAAAATGCGGGAAAGGAGTGCAGTCAATGAACAAAAAACCGTTTTCTCTGCGTTGCCTTACCTTTCTTTTGCTTTTGCTGCTGCTCTTCCCCACCGTATGCCTTGTCGGCGGATGTCGGCACTCCTGCCGGGGGGCGGAGTGCACCGTCTGTGCATCCATGCGGCTTTGCTGCCGGGTTCTGTTTATACTCGCACTCGTGTGGTCGGCGGCATCGCTCTACCACACGGTCTTGGTCGCCCGGCGCGCGTTCTTGCGTTGCCGCACGAGTACCTGGTTTCCGCACACACTGCATTTTTTACGGGTGAAACTTTCCGATTGACGGAAATGGAACAGGCGCGGTATGCCTTTTTCGGCATGCCTTTGTTTCGTTGCCATTTTTGAAACATCGGGAGGTTTTTTGTTTTGAAAAAATATATCGCATTATGCCTTGTACTCCTGCTTTGCCTGCCGTTTGCCGCCGGCTGCGCCACGGGCAACGGCGGAGAGAGCGGAACGCTTTCGGTGGTTTGTACCACCTACCCGGAATACGACTGGGCGCGGGAACTGCTGGGTGACCGGAAGGACACCGTAAAACTGACCCTGTTGCTTGACAGCAGCGCCGACCTGCATAACTACCAGCCTACGGCGAAGGATATTCTGACCGTGGCGAACTGTGACCTTTTCATTTACATCGGCGGTGAGTCGGATGACTGGGTGCCGGGCGTATTGCAGCAATCGGGCAAAGAGGGGCGCCTAACCCTGAATCTGACCGAGGCGCTCGGCAATGCCGTACTGGAAGAAGAAAAGCCGGACGGTGCGGAGGAAGATGACCACGACCACGGTCACGATCACGACCACGAGGAAGAAGAGCATGTGAGCGACGAGCATATCTGGCTCTCGCTGCGGAATGCCAGAACGCTCTGTGCCGCCATTGCCGAAAAACTGGCTGCCATAGATCCTGCGGGGGCGGATATCTACCGCGAAAACTGCGCGGCGTACACGGAAAAACTGACGGCACTGGACGAGGCGTACACCACGGCGATTGCCGCTGCGCCGAAAAAAGAACTGGTATTCGGGGATCGGTTCCCCTTCCGTTATCTGGCGCATGACTACGGTTTGACCTGCGCTGCCGCGTTTGCCGGCTGCTCTGCCGAGTCGGAGGCGAGTTTTGAAACGATCCTCCGCCTTGCCCGGCGGGTAGACGAATGGGGGCTTTCCGCCGTCATGGCGATCGAGGGGAGCAACCATGACCTGGCAAAGACGGTGATCTCCTCCACCACAGAGAAAAACCAGAAACTGCTGGTGCTCAATTCCCTGCAATCGGCAACCGGAAAAGACGGCATGACCTATCTCCGGGCGATGGAGGACAACCTTTCCGTTCTGCGGGAAGCGTTGCAGTAAAGGAGTGGCATATGGCACAACTGACTTGTGAAAACCTGCTCCTCGGCTATGAAAATCACCCCGTAACGGAACCGCTCAGTTTTTCGGTTCGGGCGGGCGATTATCTCTGCATTGTGGGAGAAAACGGCGCGGGCAAATCCACGCTGATGAAAACGCTGCTTCACCTGCAGGCGCCGCTTTGCGGAAAAATGACCGTGGGCGACGGACTGCTGCCGAACGAGATCGGCTATCTGCCGCAACAGACCGTTGTGCAGCGGGATTTCCCGGCATCGGTTGCGGAGGTGGTACTTTCCGGCTGTCAGGCACGCCGCGGATTTTCTCCGTTTTATCGGAAAGCCGACCGCGAGCGGGCGGAGGCTGCCATGGCGCGCATGGACATCAGCGGACTGCGCGGGCGCTGCTACCGCGAACTTTCGGGCGGACAGCAACAGCGCGTTCTGCTTGCCCGCGCCCTTTGCGCGACCGAAAAAATGCTGCTTCTTGACGAACCGATCTCGGGGCTTGACCCTGTTGCGGGGGCGGAAATGTACGCGCTGATCGCGGAACTGAACCGCCGTGACGGCATTACCGTTCTGATGATCTCGCACGACATCGCCGCCGCGCTCCCTTATGCGACCCACATTCTGCACGTCGGCACTCCCTCCTTCTTCGGGGAACGGGATGCGTACCTGGCAAGCGACATCGGTCGCCGCTTTGTTGCGGAAAGGGGGGAAAACGCATGACGGACCTTTGGAAAACACTTCTTCTGTATCTGCAGTACCCGTTTGTTCAGAACGCCCTGATTGCCGGGGTACTGATTGCGCTCTGTGCTTCCCTGCTCGGCGTAACACTGGTACTCAAACGGTTTTCGTTCATCGGGGACGGGCTTTCCCACGTTGCGTTCGGCGCCGCTGCCATTGCCGGCATCCTGCACCTGACCAACGATATGCTGCTTGCCCTGCCGATTACCATTCTCGCTGCCGTTCTTCTGCTCGGCGGCGGCAAACGCCGCAAAATGAGCGGAGATGCCGCCGTTGCCATGCTCTCGGTCGGCTCGCTTGCCGTGGGGTATCTGCTGATCAACCTGTTCAGCGGTTCCGGCAACATCTCGGCGGATGTGTGTACCTCGCTCTTCGGCTCTACCTCGATTCTGACCCTCACCACGCTGGATGTGGTGCTTTGCGTGTCTCTGTCCATCGCGGTCATTCTCTTCTTCCTGCTGTTCTACAACAAGATTTTTGCCGTGACGTTTGACGAGAACTTTGCCCGCGCCGTCGGCACACCGGCGGGCGTTTATAACCTGCTGATTGCCGTGGTCACGGCGGTGATTATCGTGCTGGCAATGAACCTGGTCGGCTCGCTCCTGATCTCTGCCCTCATCATCTTCCCCGCGCTTTCCGCCATGCGGCTTTATAAAACCTTCCGCGCGGTGACCGTCTGCGCGGCAATCGTCTCGGTTGTCTGCGCCCTGCTCGGAATCCTTGTGTCGGTCGTGGCGGGCACGCCCACCGGCTCTACCATCGTGGCGGCGGATATTGCGGTGTTCTTCGTTTTCACCCTGATCGGAAAAATCAAAGGAGGTCTTCGGACATGAAAAAAATCGGACTGGCTATGCTCGTTCTTTTGTTGCTGATCAGTGCGGTCGGCTGCGGTGGCACGGCGGGGGATGTGGATCTCGACCTCTCCCCCCTCTCTTCCACGGCGGCTTATGCGCAGGCGCTGAAAATCACGGAAACGCCGCAGGATTACGCCGGTAAGACCATTCGCCTGAGCGGACAGTACATGGGAAGTGGCTCTGCTCACTCCATTCTGGTGTTTGACGGAACCTGCTGCACCGCAGCCATCAGCTTCACCTTCTCCGGAAGCACGCCGAAGCCAGGTACCCGCATTACCATTACGGGTACGGTCAACGAAGGGTCGCCCTGCTCGATTACCGTAACCTCGCTTTCCTATTGAAAAGAATCGTCACCGTGTTGCGCGCAACGCGGTGACGATTCTTTTTTTGGCAGATCAGCCGTTTTCTGCCCGCAAATGGGCGCAGAGCAGGTGAAGCGCCTCACCATACCCGGCGACGCCATGCCCCTTAACGGTGGCAAAGCAGGCACGACGTACATAGGAAATGCGACGAAACTCCTCCCGCGCGTCGGGGTCGGAAATATGCACCTCTACCGTAGGCAGCCCCACCGCGCAAAGTGCATCCAGCAGCGCGATACTGGTGTGGGTATAGGCGCCGGGGTTGAGAATCAGCCCATCCGCCTTGCCGTATGCCTCCTGAATCCAATCGACCAGCGCCCCTTCATGGTTGGATTGCAGGCAGCGCAACGCCACGCCTTCTTCCTTTGCCGCCGCGGCAAGCCCGGCGCACAGCGTATCGTAATCGGTTCTGCCGTAGATGGCAGGTTCGCGCACGCCGAGCAGGTTCAGATTCGGTCCGTTGATGACCCAGATTTCCACGCAATCGCACCTCGTTTTTCTTTTCATTGTCGTTATTGTAACATAACGGAAAAACCTTTGCAACCCCCAAACGCAAAAAAGGCTTTACACGGGCGGCGGCATGTGGTAAAATAGAGGAAAAGCAACAAAAGCGGCGGAGGACATCATGTTATCACGGGTTTATACGGCAGGCATCTGCGGGGTGGACGGATTTGAGGTTACGGTGGAATGCAGCGGCTGGGATCGGGTGCCGCGGTTTGAAATCGTGGGGCTGCCCGATCTCTCGGTCAAAGAAGCCAAAGAGCGGGTGCGTGCCGCCGCCGAGAACAGCGGGCTCGGGTTCCCGCCCCTGGATCTGACCGTGAACCTTGCGCCCGCCGACCGAAAAAAGGAAGGCTCGTCCTTTGACCTTGCCATCCTCTGTGCCGTGCTGCAATGCGACGGCAAAATCCCCCATGCCCTTTCCCTTTCGGATAAATGTTTTGTAGGGGAACTTTCGCTTTCGGGCGAATTGCGCCCCGTGAGCGGGGTGCTGCCCCTTGCCCTTGCCGCGCGGGAAGCGGGCAGGCGGGAAATGTACGTTCCCGCCGAAAACGCAGGGGAAGCAGCGGTGGTGGACGGTCTGACGGTTTTTGGGGTGCATAACCTGCGCGAACTGCTTGCCCACCTGACCGGTAAAGAACCGCTTACCCCCGCTACCTATGACCGCGCGGAATTTTCCGCAGCGGTCGGGCAGTACGCCATCGATTTTGCGGACGTACACGGTCAGGCGCGTGCCAAACGGGCGCTGGAGATCGCGGCGGCGGGCGGCCACAACGTTCTGCTCATCGGCCCACCCGGCTCAGGCAAATCCATGCTTGCCAAACGCCTGCCCACCATTCTGCCGGATATGCGTTTTGAAGAAGCGATTGAAACCACCAAAATCCACTCGGTTGCCGGCATTTTGCACGGCAATCTGGTCACCGAGCGTCCCTTCCGCTCCCCGCACCACAGCGTCAGCGTACCGGGGCTGATCGGCGGCGGCACCTCACCGCGCCCGGGGGAAATTTCGCTTGCCCACAACGGCGTGCTGTTTCTTGACGAATTGCCCGAGTTTGCCAAATCCCTGACCGAATCGCTGCGGCAACCGCTGGAGGACGGCGTGGTTTCGGTCACCCGTGCGGCGGCGCGCGTCCGGTTTCCTGCCCATTTTATGCTGGTTTGCGCCATGAACCCCTGCCGCTGCGGGTATTTCGGCGCGCCGGGCAAAAAGTGCACCTGCCAGCCGAGCGATGTGCAGAAATATCTCGCCCGCGTCAGCGGACCGCTGCTTGACCGCATCGACATTCAGATCGAATTGCCACCGGTGACCTTTACCGAGATGAGCAACCGCGAAGAAGAAGGGGAGCGCTCTGCCGACATCCGCGCGCGGGTGAACGCCGCCCGGCGGCGGGCAAGCGCCCGGGCGCGCGCCGCGGGCTACCCCGCGCTTTACTGCAACGCCGCCATGGGTTCAGCGGAGATCCGCCGCTTTTGTGGGACCGATGACGAAGGACAGGCATTGCTTGCTGCGGCGTTCGAAAGCCTCGGGCTTTCGGGGCGCGGCTATGATCGGATTCTGCGGGTCGCCCGCACCATTGCCGACCTTGACGGGGCGGAGACGATCGGCGCCGCTCACATCGGGGAAGCCATTCAGCTCCGTTCCCTGGACCGGAAGTACTGGAACCGTTGATTCTTTTCGTAAAAACGACGCCAACCGCTTTGCTAAAAAAACGCAAATCGGTTGGCGTTTTTTGCTTTCCCGAAAAACTTTGTGCAAGATGCACGGAAGGAAAATCCCCGGTTTTCCACGTGCCTGTCCTCCCGCCCTGTGGAAAAGTCGGTGGACAATGTGGAAAAACCCATGAAAACGGTGGTTTCTCCCTGCGGTTTTCCACATTCTCCACAAATCCCATTGTGGAAAACTTTTTCGCCTTTTTCCGCATTTTCTACATTTTTTCCCCTTGACAGAAAAAAACGCACCGTAAATTTCGCAGTTTTACCGAAAATCAGACCGGCGTTTCACCCAACCGCTTTTGCCGGTACACCACCGGGGAAACGCCGTACGCCGCATGAAAGCAGCGGCTGAAATAAAACGGATCCTCATACCCCACCCGAACGGCAATCTCCGATACCGGCAGATTGGTGTTGCCGAGCAGGGATGCCGCGTGCAGCAGGCGCACACGGTTCCGGTACGCGCTCGGGCTTTCCCCGAAACAATCGCGGAAACGGCGGTAAAAATGGCTCTCGCTCATCCCGCACGCCGCGGCATAGCGGGCGATTTTTTTGTTCCGGTTCCACTCGGCACGAAAGAGTTCCGCCCCGCGGCGAATGGGATAATAACTGTCCTCACGCCCCGGCGCCTCCCCGATCACGGCGGCAAGAAAAGAGAAAAATCCTGCCGTGAGGCGCAGATGGTTCCGCGGCATTTCCCACGCGGCGTGGCACAGCGCCTCGGCTGCCGCACGGCAGCCGCCGCCTGCCCGCACCCGGAACAAATCGGGCAGGCGTACCTCCGTACCCGTGCTGTCATAGAGATCGAAGTTGACCGTGTAACTGTCCGTTTCCCGGTCGCCGCCCCCCGTAAACCGCACCGTATAGCGGCTGCCGCGCGGCAAAAACAGCAAGTCTCCCCGACGGAAAAGTGCAGTTTTGCCGTCCGAGAACGTATATGCTGCCCGTATCTCCGACACCACATACACAAAACCGCTCCGCGGGCGCGGCGTTGCCGTGTAGCCGTCATACCCGTCACCGTCCCGCCAGAACTGGCGGTGACATTCCACCCCGCGCACCTGTGTTTCCTCCGCCAGCAGTTGTGCGGGAGATAAAATCCGTACCATAGCCCCGCCTCCTTTTTCTTCAGTATAGCAGAAAAGAGCAGAAAAATCCATATCAAACCGAAAAAAACATGGCGCTCCGCCCGGCAGTGTGATATGCTGAACAAAAAGGAAGGAGGAATCCCATGGGCTTTTCCAAACTGCGCGTCGCCCTGATCGGCTGCGGCATGATCAGCGCGGTGTATCTGAAAAATCTGAAGAAACTGGATGTATTCGATTTGGTCGGCTGCTCCGACCTTCTGCCCGAGCGGGCGCGTACCCGCGCCGAAGAATACGGCATCCGCGCCATGACGAATGAGGAAATTTTCTCCGATCCGTCCATCGACATGGTCATCAACACCACCTATCCCCTGGCGCACTACGAGGTTGCGAGGGCGGCACTGCTGGCGGGCAAGCACGTGTACACCGAAAAAATGATCTGCGAAACCAACGGGCAGGCACATGAACTGCTCGCGCTCGCGCAGGCGAAGGGACTTTTCTTCGGCGGCGCACCCGACACGTTTCTCGGCGGCGGTATGCAGATGGCGCGGCGGCTGCTGGACAGCGGCGCGATCGGGGAGCCGACGATGCTGGAGGCATTCCTTGCCCGTTCCTACCGCCACGAGCGGTTTTACACCGGAGCGGAAAAGCGCTTTGCCTTCTGCCGGCACGGCGGCATTCTGTTCGATATGGGCGCCTATTACCTGACGGGTGCGGTCTTTCTGCTCGGCGCTATCCGGGAGGTGACCGGCTTTACCGCCATCCGCCGCCCCGACCGCGTGTACGAGAACCCGAACTCCCCGCTCTGCGGCAAGCCCATGACGGTGGAGAGCCCGAACCATGCCACGGGCGCGCTGCGCTTTGCGGGCGATGTCCTCGGCACCCTGACCATGACATCGGAATGCGGCGGCGGCGCGAACCGCTTTGTCCTTTACGGGACCGACGGTTACATCGACCTCGGTGACCCGAATCACTATGATGCCACCATCCGTCTGGTCGGCAAGAGCGGCAGGGAAAGCGTCATCGAAACGACCTTCGGTTACACAGGCGACAACTTCCGCGCCATCGGCGCGGCGGACGCGGCATACGCCATCCTCACGGGGCGCGCGCCCCGGTGCAGCGGCGCGCTTTGCTGCCACGTACTGGAGGCGGCGCTCGGCATCGCGCAGGCCTCTGCCACGGGTACGGCAGTCCGCCTGACCGGTGAGGTCGGCCGCCCCGCCCCCCTTGCCCCCGGTTATACCGAATACCCGGAACTGGTGTTCCGTGCCGAAAACGCATCACAGAAGAAAGGAAAAAGCCATGAAACAGATTTCGCTGCAAATGTACACCCTGCGGGAATTTATGAAAACCCCCGCCGATTTTGAAAATACCCTTGCCCGCGTGGCGGAGATGGGTTACCGCCATGTGCAGATCACGCCGCCCCCCTTCCATACGGGAGAGAGCCTTGCCAAATCGCTTGCCGCCCACGGACTTGCCGCCGATTCCGCCATCTGCACGGTTGATCGCATCCCCGAAAAAATGGAGGAGATTGTGCGGGATGCGGCAGCGCTCGGCACCGATGTGCTGCGCACCGACTCGATCCGGGAAGCGGACCGCGGCAGCGAAGAGGGCTACCACGCCTTTGCCCGCCACCTTAACACCTGCGGCAAACTGCTTGCCGACCGCGGGCTGCTTCTTATGTACCACTTCCACGCCTTTGAGTTCGTGCGGTTTGCCGACGGGCGGCGGGGCATTGACATCCTGCTCTCCGAAACCGACCCCGCAACCGTATTCTTTCAGCCCGATGTGTTCTGGCTGACCGCCGCGGGAACCGAGGCGAGCCGGTCGCTCACCCTGTTCCGCGGGCGGGCAAAATACATGCACCTCAAGGACTATGTGATTCTGCCGGGTGCCGAACGGCTGGAGGAGACCCACCCCGCCTCCGCCCCCGTCGGCAGTGGCAACCTGTGCTGGAGCGAGATCTTCCGTACGGCGGACGAAATGGGCATTGCCAATTTTGTGGCAGAAGACGATATGGGGCAGGGCGACCCCTTTGCCTCCGCTGCGGAAAGCTACCGCTTTCTTTCCGCCCACCGTTAAAAAAGAAACACCGGAACAACCGTCCCGGTGTTTCTTTTTTATGCAGTACAACCTGCGTTTGCCTCAGTCAAGGGCTTCTTCAAAATCTTCCTTGCCGGCACCGCAGAGAGGGCAGGCGAAATCTTCGGGCAAATCTTCAAATGCCGTACCGGGCTCAATGCCGTTTTCGGGATCCCCGGTCTCTTCATCATACTCCCAGCCGCAAAGGGTGCATACGTACTTCATACTGTATCTTTTGCTCCTTATTCATGATTTCATTATACAGTATAGCGAATTTTTTCCGTACGTCAAGAGGAAGATGTAAATTTTTTTAGGACTTGTCCTCCAAAAGAGCAAGGATGGCATCTTTCGGACGGGCCCCGACCGCATGGGCAACCATTTCGCCGTCCTTCACCACCGCCAGCATGGGAATGCTCATCACCCCGAAACGGCGAGCAAGCGCGCCCTCCTCATCCACATTAATCTTTCCGACGCGGATATCCGTCCGCTCTTCGCCGATCTCATCTACAAGCGGCGATACCATGCGGCAGGGACCGCACCAATCCGCATAAAAATCGAGCAGCACCGGCACGGGTGACGCCGCAACCAGTTCCTCGTAATTCTCTTCCGTGATTTTCAAAACCGCCATTTTCTTTCTCCTCCTTTTTTCCTAGTCTGTCCGCGCGAGCATGGTTTGATTCCTCCGCGCAGTTTCAGTATAGCACGCGGTGCGCCAAATGTCAAGCGTGCCGCGCACTGACAGAAAAAGGGCTTGACAGAGGCGCTCGCCATGGAGTATAATTAAGGAAAAAAACAAAAAGGAGTATCTTTAAAATTATGATATTTGAAGATGGAGACCGACTGTTGTTTGCGGGAGATTCCGTTACCGATATGGGCAGCCAGAATCCCGTTGGCGAGAACGGCGATGCGCTCGGGCAGGGCTATGTGCGGGAAGTAGACAGCCTGCTTTCCGCCGTGTACCCCGAAGTGCGGGTTCGCGTGACCAACGCAGGCATCTCGGGCAATACCAGCCGCGACCTGCTTGCACGCTTTGAGCGGGATGTGGTTTCCCTGCACCCCGACTGGCTGAGCATTCTGATCGGCGTCAACGATGTGTGGCGCCAGTTTGACACACCCACGCTGCCGAACCGCGCCGTGAGCCCGGAAGAATACCGTGAAAATGTAGAAAACATGCTGCTTGCCGTCAAGGGGAAGGTGAAGGGCGTGTTCCTTATGACCCCCTATTACATGGAACCGCTCGCGGCGGACGCAATGCGCGCGCGCATGGACGAATACGGCACCATCTGCCGGGAACTGGCAGAGAAGCACGGCGCGACCCTGATTGACCTGCAAGCCATGTTCAACCGTTACTTTGCCCTGCGGCACTCCTCCTCCATTGCCTGGGATCGGATTCACCCCAACCGCATCGGGGCGCTGCTCCTTGCGCGGGAGTTCCTCTCGCACACGGGCTTTGATTACCGGCATACGCCGACCCTGCCCTGAAGGCAGCACGGAAAAAAACAGGAAACGGAGGGAACCCCATGCTGCTTGCCGTTGACATCGGCAATTCCAACATTCATTTCGGCGTATTTGAAGCGGACGGTACCCTGCGTGCCGAGGGCAGCATAGCTGCCCGCACGCCCCGCTCGCCCGAGGAATACGCGGTGCTGATGGAGGGAATCCTGCATCTGCACGGCGTTTCACGCGGGGAGGTGACCGAAGGGATTCTTTCCTCGGTCGTTCCCTCCCTTTCCGCCCCGATCCGGGCTGCCGTGCATCTTCTGTTCGGCGTTCCGCTACCCGAAGTGGGCGCCGGCATGAAGACCGGGCTGCGGATTCATGTGGATGACCCCGCCCAACTCGGCGCCGACCTGGTGGCGAATGCCGTTGCCGCCGCCACGCTGCTGCCCCCGCCCTTTGCGGTGGTGGATGCCGGCAGCGCCACCACCTTTACCGTGGTGGATGCGGCGGGAACGCTTTGCGGTGTGGTCATTGCACCGGGGGTAGGCATGTCGTTCCGCGCCCTGGCAAATGATGCCGCACGGCTGAGCGATGTGCCGCCGCTTCCCCCGCACCGCCTGCTCGGCAAAAACACACGGGACGCGGTCAGCGCAGGTGTGCTCCGGGGGCACGCCATGATGGTGGACGGCATGCTCTGCGCCATCGCGCAGGAACTGGGGGAAAAGGAGTTGCCCGCCGCCCTGACCGGCGGTTATGCTGCGGCGCTGCTGCCGCTGTGCGGAAGTACGCTGCGCCACCTGCCCTCCCTCACTCTCGAAGGGCTCTTTGAAATTGCCCGCAAAAACCGGAAATGACGACCGGAGAACCCGGTCTTCATTATAAAACATTGCGTTGCACCCGCAAGGGGCGACAGCAGAAACGGAGTTATTTATGAAAAACGCAAAGACCCGCACGAACCTGGTACAGATGACACAGTTGGCCATACTGATCGCCATTATGCTCCTCCTCGCCTTCACGCCCATCGGCTACTTAAAAGCCGGCGTCATTGAGATCACCTTTATGGTGCTGCCGGTCGCGATCGGCGCCACCCTGCTCGGCCCTCTCGGGGGCGCCGTTCTCGGCGGTGTTTTCGGGCTGACCAGTTTTTTGCAGTGCTTCGGCATATCCCCCTTTGGCACCTTTCTTTTCGGGCTGAATCCTGTTCTCACCTTTCTTACCTGTGTGGTACCGCGAATTCTCTGCGGGCTTCTGTCGGGACTCTTCTTCCGCCTGCTGCAGAAATGGGACCGGATGCACATTGCCTCCTACTTTTTTGCATCGCTTTCCACGGCGCTGCTCAACACACTGTTCTTCACGGGGGCGCTGATTCTTTTCTTCTGGCACAACCCCCTCTTTCTTTCCCAAATGACGGAATGGGGCATGCCGCTGGATACGCTGTGGGTATTTCTTGTTGCCTTTGTCGGGCTGAACGGGCTGGTGGAGGCAATCGCCAACGCCGTTCTCGGCGGTGCAATCGGCAAAGCGCTCTCCCACTTTGTCCACTGAAAACAAAAATAAAAAACGGCTGCGCCGGGCGCAGCCGTTTTTTATTTTCTCTTCCACGCAAGGGGAGAAAACAGTATGACAATCGGAATAATCTCCAGCCGCCCGAGCAGCATATCAAAGGAGAGAACCACTTTGGAGAACACCGAAAAATCCGCAAAATTACCGGCGGGTCCCACCATGCCAAGCCCGGGACCGACGTTGTTGAGGCAGGTCAGCACCGCGGTAACCGTACTCTCGGCGTCAAAATTATCAAACGAAAGAAGAAAACAGGACGCTACGATAATGGCGGCATACAGAAGGAAGTAGTTGCCCGCACCGCGCACCGTTTCCTCCGGCACCGCCTCCCCGTCCAGGCGCACCACATTGACCGAACGCGGGCGCAGGGCATGGCGCACCTCCCGCTTCATGCTCTTGCAGAGCAACAGCACACGGGAGAGTTTCAGCCCGCCGGCGGTCGAGCCGGCGCACGCCCCCGTCAGGGTCAGGCAAAGCAGAACGGCTTTGGTCAGCGCCGGGAAGGTGTTATAATCCACCGTGGCAAAGCCGGTGGTCGAAATAATGGACGTCACCTGGAAGAACGCCGACCGCAGGGCATCCCCGAAATTTTCAAACAGGGAGAGGGTATTTGCCGTGATGATTGCCGTGGAAAGCCCGCAGAGGATCAGGTAGATGCGCAGTTCTTCGTTGTGAAAAACGTCCCGCACCCGGCGCATGAGAAGGAAAAAATAAATGTTGAAGTTCACGCCGAACAGCAGCATAAAGACGGCAATGACCCATTCGGCGGCGGGATTGGCATAGCCGGCGATGGAGGCGTTTTTGACTGCAAAACCTCCCGTTCCCGCCGTGGCAAGGGCATTGACGCACGAATCGTAAAAGGGCATGCCCGTGGCGCAGAGCACAAGAATCTGCAGGATTGTCAACCCCACATAAATCGCATACAGGATGAGAGCGGTATTTTGCAGGCGCGGTACCAGTTTGCTCTTCTGCGGTCCCGGCATCTCCGCCCGCAGGATGTGAATGGCGCCGCCGTCCCCGGTCGGCAGGATGGCAAGCATGAAAACCAGCACCCCCATACCGCCGATCCAGTGGGTAAAACTGCGCCAGAAAAGAATGCCGCGCGGCAGATTTTCCACCGTCCGTAAAATAGTGGAACCGGTGGTGGTAAAGCCGGAAACGGTTTCAAAAAACGCATCAATGTACTGCGGGATGGCACCGCTGAACACAAAGGGCAGCGCCCCAAAGGCGGAAAGCAGAATCCACGCCGCGGCAACGCACACAAACCCCTCCCGCGCATAAATGCGCGTGTTTTTCGGTTTCTGCAGCACCGCAGGCAACCCGACGCAAAGCAGCGCCGCCAGGGTGAGCAGATACGGCACGGGCGACTCCCCGAAAAGCAGCGCCACCGCAAGCGGCAGGAGCAGGAACGCCCCCTCGATGAGCAGCAGCACACCGAAAAGGTAACCTAACATTCGATCATTCATGGTTTACAGAATATCCTTGATACTGTTCATTTGTCCGCGGCTGGAAATGACAATGACGGTATCGCCGCAACGGATACAGTCACCGCCCGTGGGGATGAGAACGCCGCCCTCTCCCACAATACAGGCAATCAGCACGCCGGCGCGGCAATGGAGTTCCCGCAGCGGCACCCCGGTCAGTCCGGCAATCTCCTCTTTCACCACAAATTCCAGCGCTTCAATGCGCCCTTCCATAATGCGGTAAAGCGACTCAATCTCCGAGTCATGCGCATTTGCCATGGAGCGGACATAGCGGAGAATGGTGGAGGTGGTAGAGGACTTGGGAGACACCACGCTCTCCAGCCCCACGCCCTTGAAGAAATCCACATACGGCATGGCGCTGATCATGGTAATCACCTTCTCTACCCCCTGGGTCTTGGCATACAAAGAGATAATGGCGTTTTCTTCATCCACATCCGAAAGGGCGAGAAAAGCATCGGTCGTGGCAATGCCCTCTTCCCGCAAAAGTTCCTGCCGGCTTCCGTCATCGCAGATCACGGTGCAGGAATACTGCTCCGCCAGCGCATGGCAGCGCTGCTTGTCTTTTTCAATCACCGTGGCGCGGATGCCCGCATTCCGCAGCATTTCAAGGAGATAATAGACCGTGCGTCCGCCGCCGACAATCAGCACATCCTTCACCGGCTTGCGGTAAACCCCGATTGCTTTGAAGAACTGGGTAATCTCTTCGTCCGGCGCGGTGACGCACACCGCATCCCCCGCCTGCAGAATAAAATCGCCCGAGGGAATATAGGCATCCTCTCCCCGCAGGACACCGCACACAAGGAAACGCAGGTTCAGTCTGGCGCGCAGATCATTCAGCGTCACGCCTGCAATGGGGGAATGTGCGCCCACCACAAATTCCGCCATCTCCACCTTACCGTGGCAGAAGGTTTCAATCTTGGCAGCGGAAGGAAACCGCAGTGTACGGTAAATCTCCCCCGCCGCGGCAAGTTCGGGGTTGATGGTGAGGGAGAGGTTCATCTCTTTCTGCATCAGGTTCATCAGTTCCGA
>CAKSLR010000003.1 GCA_934467435.1 uncultured Eubacteriales bacterium
GCACCCTGCAGTTTCTCTTTCAGATACTTTCTGATTTTTGCGTCGGATACCAGCGTATCTCCGAACTTCTCGTCGGAAACGAACCATCTGGAATCCCAGCCGTTGATCACGCCAACGCGCAAACCGTGGGGATTAACTTTCTGTCCCATGGATTAGACGGCCTCCTTTTCCGAATTTTTTTCTTTTACGACCAGCGTAACGTGGCTGGTGCGTTTCAAAATGCTGAATGCTCTGCCCTGGGCACGCGGCTGAACCCGTTTCAGGGTCGGGCCGGGGCAAACGAAACACTCGGATACATACAGATTCGATGCATCCATGTGGAAGTTATGCTCCGCGTTTGCTACCGCGCTCTTCAAGAGCTTGATCAGATATTCCGATGCAGCCTTCTGGGTGTTCTTCAGAATCGCCATGGCAGTATCGGTATCTTTACCCCGAATAAGATCAAGAACGATCTTGACCTTACGAGGGGAGATTCTCACATACTTCAGATGTGCCTTTGCTGCTTCCATAATATCAGCTTTTCCTCCTCTCGCTTTCTTGCGAAATCGAATTATTATTTACCGTCGTTCGAGGTCTTCGAACCGGCGTGTCCCTTGAAAGTGCGTGTCGGTGCGAACTCGCCCAGCTTATGACCGACCATATCCTCGATGACATATACCGGAACATGCTTTCTTCCATCATGAACAGCAATAGTATGACCGACAAATTCGGGGAAGATGGTGGACGAGCGCGACCAGGTCTTGAGGACCTTCTTTTCGCCCTTTTCGTTCATCGCAACGATTCTGTCGAAAAGCTTTTTTTCAACATAAGGCGCTTTTTTCAGGCTTCTGCTCATAAGTGTTCCTCCTTCTCTTAAGCGCCATTACTTGCTGTTTCTGCGCTTAACAATGAACTTGTTCGTTCTTGCCTTGTGGCTTCTGGTCTTGTAACCGAGAGCGGGTTTACCCCAAGGGGTAACCGGGCCGGGACGACCGATCGGCGCGCGACCCTCACCACCGCCGTGCGGGTGATCGCAGGGGTTCATGACCGAACCGCGGACCGTCGGGCGGATGCCCTTGTGACGGGTTTTACCGGCTTTACCGATCTTGATGGTATCATGCTCGATGTTACCGACCTGACCGATGGTAGCCACGCAGTCCAGACGGATGATGCGCACTTCGCCGGAAGGAAGTCTTACCTGAGCCTCGCCGTTCTCCTTTGCCATGAGCTGCGCGGCAGCACCGGCGGAACGGACGAGCTGTGCGCCCTTACCGGGATAAAGCTCGATATTGTGAATAAACGTACCAACCGGGATATTCGCGATCGGCAGAGTGTTGCCGGGCTTGATATCCGCGTCTGCGCCGGAGTAGAGAACATCGCCGTCGGTCACGCCGGCAGGGGCGATCACGTAGCTTCTCTTACCCGCCTCAGTCTCGAGCAGGGCAATGTACGCGGTACGGTTGGGGTCGTACTCAACGCCGACAACCTTTGCCGGGTCGGTGCCCTGGCGCTTGAAGTCGATGATGCGGTACTTCTGTTTGTTGCCGCCACCGTGATGACGCACGGTAATCTTGCCGTAACTGTTACGGCCGGCGTGCTTTTTCTTAATTTCGATCAGCGACTTCTCGGGGGTGAACTTCGTCACCTCGTCAAAGGAGGGGCTGACCATATGACGGCGGGAAGGCGTCGTCGGTTTATACTTCATCGTAGGCATTCTCTTATCCTCCCAACTTAGTTCATGCTATCGAAGAACGCGATGGTCTTCGAATCGGCTGTGAGGGTGACGATCGCTTTCTTCCAGGCACTCTTGAAGCCGGCGTGAACGCCCTGACGCTTCGGTTTCTTCTTCACCTGCACGGTGTTGACACTCTTGACCTTGACGCCGAACATCTCTTCCACCGCGCGGGCGATCTCCGGCTTCGTAGCGCCGTCCTGTACCTCGAAGGTGTAGCACTTATTCGCCACGCCGTCCATACTTCTTTCCGTAATGACCGGCTTGACAATGATGTTTTCTACGGACTTCATCATTTCGCATATACCTCCTCGATTTTCTCAACGGCAGCCTGTGCGAACACCAGCGTGTTGCAGTTCAGAACGTCATACACGTTCACGGCGTTATAAACGGTGGTTTTCACGCCGGGGATGTTGGCAAAGCTCTTCACGACCATGGCATCTGCCTCGGGCAGAACCACCAGTGCCTTTTTGCCGGCGCCGACAGCGCTCAGCATATCCGCCATCGGGCGGGTCTTATATGCAGATGCGGTAATGGCATTCACAATCACCATCTCGCTACCCGCAACTTTAGCGGAAAGCGCGCCGAGAAGTGCCAGGCGCTTTTCCTTCTTGTTCAGGGTCATGCGGTAGGAACGCGGCTTCGGGCCGAGTGCTACGCCACCATGCGTCCACTGCGGTGCACGGGTGGAACCCTGTCTTGCGCGACCGGTACCCTTCTGCTTCCAGGGCTTCTTACCGCCACCGGAAACCTCGGTACGGGTCAGAGTGGACTGTGTGCCCTGTCTCTGATTGGCAAGATACGCCTTCACAGCGGTGTGGAGGACGGCGCTTTTGACGTCAGTTACGCCGAAAACGGTCTCGGACAATTCCATCGTGCCGACTTCCTTGCCCGTCATATCAACAACTTTCATACTAGGCATTTTGTTTTCCTCCTTCCGTTATGCTTTTACCGAATCACGGATAAATACGATGCCGCCCTTTGCGCCGGGAACAGCACCTTTGACTGCGATCAGGTTTTTCTCTGCGTCGATCTTCACGACTGCCAGATTCAGAACCGTTACCTGTTCGTTACCGTACTGACCAGCCATCTTTTTGTTTTTGTAAACGCGGGACGGCGTGGAGTTTGCGCCCATAGAACCGACCTGACGGTGAATCGGACCGACACCGTGGGTGGAGCAGAGAGTGTGATGGTTCCATCTCTTGACAGCGCCCGTGTAACCGCGGCCTTTGGTTATACCGGTAATGTCGACCTTTTCGCCTGCGGCGAAGGTATCGACGGATATAACGTCACCGACGTTGTGGGAAGCTGCATCCGCAAGACGGAATTCCTTCAGATGCTTTTTGGCGCTGACGCCTGCCTTTTTGAAGTGGCCGGCTTCGGCACGGTTGGTGAACTTTGCCTTCTTTTCGCCGAATGCGAGCTGAAGGGCATCGTAACCGTCGTTTTCAACGGTCTTCTTCTGTGTCACCGCACAGGGTCCTGCTTCGATGACGGTCACGGGAATGACATTTCCCTTTTCATCGAAGATCTGGGTCATACCGATTTTCTTTCCGATAATGCCTTTTTTCATGGTTTCCTCCATTCAGTTATTGGTTGACATTTTGGATTATCACGGCTTGCGCCGCGGTGATGTCAACTTGACCGCGAGGGCATTTGGCGAAAACGCTTTTCGCCGGGATGGGGTTACGCCTTGATTTCGATCTCAACGCCGGCGGGAAGTTCGATGCTCATCAAAGCCTCGATGGTCTTCTGGGTCGGGTTGAGAATGTCAATCAGTCTCTTGTGCGTCCGCGTCTCGAACTGTTCGCGGCTGTCCTTATACTTGTGAACAGCACGCAGGATCGTTACGATCTCTTTGTCGGTCGGGAGCGGGATCGGACCGGAAACGGCGGCGCCGTTTCTCTTCGCTACTTCCACGACCTTCTCCGCTGCGGCATCGACGAGGGTGTGGTCAAAGCTCTTCAGTCTCACTCTGATCTTTTCTTTTGCTGCCATGGTTCTGCCTCCTTCTTTTCATTTGCTTGGGGGTTACAGCCATTCACACCGTGCCGGGCGTTTCTTTTTCGCCCTTTTGAAAAACCGGGATACCTGCCGCACAGATACACCCGGAAAACAGGATAAGCACCGTGTCCGTCCCCCAATAGAAGGAGTCGGATTGTCTTGCTGTCGCCCGGTTCAATATCGGACATACTCCACGAAAATTCCCCGTAAAATACGGCAACCTCTCGCTTCATCGCATATCAAGCCTTTACATTATACAGGATTCTTCCTGGTTTTGCAAGGAATTTATGCAAATTTGTGACTCGTTTTTGTGTAGAATTTTTTAAAATATTTTTGCTGAAATTTGTGCAACTTGTACACGTTTAGCACGGGCGCCCATCCTGCCTCCCCGGAAACACGAAAAAAATTTTTTCCGAATGGCAAAATGGATACATTTTCTTCATAATATTGCGCTATAATATAAAATTGAAGAAAAATCAAAAAAGGCGCCCCGGGTGCCCACAGGAGAGTGACCGTATGATACAACAGAAAAAGCCCATTCACATTCTGCTTCCGTTCCTGCTCGTTCCGTTTTCCGCCATTCTTGCCGCCGTTTTGCGGACGGCGGCGTTATTTGCGAACTATGACGGCACGCGCGACTACTTTACCCGCGGTTCGGTCATACACCAGATTTTTTTGGTTCTGCTGCCTCTTCTGATGGTAGCGTTCCTTGTTTTTGCCGTTTTTCTGCGGCATGAGCAGACACCGACGGTGGTGAGCGGCGGGCTGATGACCCTGTTTGCCGTTGTCTTTTTGCTGGTGACGTTGTTTGTCGGTGCGATTTACGGTTTTCTTGCCCTGCGGAAGATGGATGCCGGTTCCGGTGCCATGCGCGCCTTCACAATACTTGCCTCTCTGATGGCGCTGATCTCGCTGCCGCACTATGTACTGTTTTTGTTTGACCGTTACCTCGGCAGCAACCTGCGCGGGATTCTCGGGCTTGCCCCTGCGCTTTGCTCCCTGTTTGCGGCGATGCTCCTTTACTTTGACAATACCACCCAGATGAACCAGCCGGCAAAACTGCTTTCGCTGTTTGCCTTTTTGCTGGTTTCCTGCCACGCGCTGTTTGAGTGCCGCCTGCTGCTTGGCAAGCCGGTCGGTTTCCTTTATTTCTTTGTCACCGCTTCCGCCATGGTAGCCTGCGCCTCCGCCTCGCTGCCGAACCTGCTCTATTGCCTTTTGGAACGGCGGGAACTGGTGCTCTCCACCACGCTGGACTTTTTCCTTTTTGCCATGTTCTTTTACCTGCTTGCGCGCCTCTTGCAGCTTTTGCCTCGCCCCGCACACGGCACGCCCCGCCTGTTGCGGATTCTGATGAACCGCCGCGCCGAAGAGGAAGCGGTGGAGGGGGAAGAGATGATGACCGAAGAAGAAGTGCCCGTTGCCGAAGAAAAAGACGAAGAAAAAGCATAACCGACGGCGGGAGGGATTCCCCTCCCGCCGCCCCCTAATATAAGGAAGAAAAACATATGAAAAAACTACTTGTCATTGACGGCAACAGTATCCTAAACCGCGCTTTTTTCGGAATCCGTACTCTGACCAACCGCAGCGGGCGTTTCACCAATGCCGTTTACGGGCTTGTGAACGTGCTCTACCGTGAACTCACGGAATTGGAGCCGGATTATGCCGCCATTGCTTTCGATTTGCATGAACCGACCTTCCGTAAAAAGATGTACGAACCGTACAAAGCCAACCGGCATGGAATGCCCGATGAACTGCGGGCACAACTCGATGACGCCAAATTCTGCGCGGAGCACATGGGGCTGCACCGGCTGGAATTGCCGGGCTACGAGGCGGACGACATTCTCGGCACCGTTTCGGCATTTACCGAAAGCAACCCGGATCTGACCGTATATATCCTCTCCGGCGACCGTGACCTGCTGCAACTCATCTCCCCCCGCGTTTGTGTTCTGCTGGCGGGTAACACCGAAACCGCAAAAATGGACCGGGATTCATTTTTCGCCCGCTACGGCATTGAACCGGAACAGTTTGTGGATGTCAAGGCACTGATGGGAGATTCGTCCGACAACATTCCGGGGGTGCCGGGCGTTGGGGAAAAGACCGCGCTGCGACTGATTGCCGCGCATGCCTCCCTTGACGGCGTGTACGACCATATCGATGCCCCCGACATCACCAAAGGGCTGCGCACCAAACTGGAAGAAGGTCGCAACTCGGCATACCTCTCGCAGAAACTGGCGACCATTCTGCGTGACGCCCCCATCGGAAAAACGCTTGCCGACCTTACCTACCATGGCATGGACAAAGCGGCGCTGTGTGAAAAATTCACCGAACTGGAATTCATTTCCCTGATCCGTAAATTCGGGCTGGACACGCCGGATCCCGCGACGCCCGACGGCACAGCGGAAGAGGATGTGACCTATACTCCCGCCACGGCGGAGGAACTTTGCAAAACGCAAGGGGACCTTGCGCTTTGCATCGCGGACGACACCCTCTATTTTCACACGAACGAAAAAAATCTTTCCTACACCGGCGACTGGCGTGCCGTTGCGCCTCTCTTTGACGGGAGCCGGCATCTCATTGTGTATGACGCCAAGGCGCTTTACCACCTTTGCCGTGCACACGGCGTGACGCCGGGTGGCGTACCGTTTGACGTGATGCTTGCCGCCTATGACCTGGACGCGGCAAACGGCGCCCCCTCGCCCGAATCCCTTTTTACTGCCTATCTCGGCAAGGTGCCTCCGGCGGGCAAGCCTTACGCGCACGATCTGCCTGCCCTTGCCGACGCCCTTAATGCCAAGGTGGAAGAAAACGGTGTCGGAGCGCTGCTGCGGGAAACAGAATTGCCGCTTGCCATGCTGCTCGCCCGCATGGAGGAGACGGGGTTCAAGATTGACCGCGCCGGGCTCTCGGACTTCCGCACGCAACTTGAGCGTGCCATGGAGATTTTAGAGGGGCGGATTCACGCTGCGGCGGGCGAAGTGTTCAACCTCAATTCTCCGAAACAACTCGGCGTCATTCTGTTTGAAAAACTCGGTCTGCCGAGCGAAAAAAAGACCAAAACCAAGAGCGGATATTCTACCGATGTGGAGGTACTGAACCGCCTGCGCCCCTATCACCCGATTGTCGGTGATATTCTCGACTACCGGCAGATTGCCAAACTCTATGCCACTTATGCGGTAGGGCTTTTGCGGGTGGCGGACGAGCAGGACTGCGTGCATACCGATTTTAAGCAGGCGCTGACCGCCACCGGGCGCCTTTCCTCCGCCGAGCCGAATTTGCAGAACATTCCCATCCGTACCGAACTCGGGCGGGAGATGCGGCGGTTCTTTATCCCCCGTGCGCCGGGGCGGTTGCTGGTGGACGCCGACTACTCGCAGATTGAGTTACGACTGCTTGCCCATATGTCGGGGGACGAAAATATGATCGCCGCTTTCCGTGCGGGGGCGGATATTCACCGCTCCACCGCCGCCGCCGTATTCGGCATGGCGCCGGAGGATGTAACCGACGAATTGCGGGGGCGCGCCAAAGCCGTGAATTTCGGTATTGTCTACGGCATCAGCGCATTTTCGCTGGCAGGCGACCTCGGCATTTCCACCGCGCGGGCGAAAGCCTACATGGACGCCTATTTTTCCTCCTACCCCGGCGTTGCCGCCTATATGGAAAAGGTGGTTGCCGACGCTTATGAAAACGGGTATGTCTGCACTCTGTACGGACACCGCCGCTCCATTCCCGAACTGCGGGTGCAAAACAAAAACACGCGAAAGTTCGGAGAACGGGTTGCCATGAACAGCCCGATTCAGGGTACTGCTGCCGACATTATGAAGATTGCCATGCTGCGGGTAGACAGCCGCCTACGGCAGGAGGGGCTGGACGCCCTGCTCGTGATGCAGGTGCATGACGAACTGATTGTGGATGCCGCCGAGGAGGCAGTGCCCCGCGTTGCCGAAATTCTGCGGGAAGAAATGGAGGGAGCCGCCTCTCTTTCCGTACCGTTGACCGTGGATGTGACCGTCAGCCGGACGTGGCTGGAATAACGGTTTTCTGCCCCGCGCACATTTCCCGTTCCCCCGCATATACTGGTAGTAAAGTGCCGATTTCCCAAAACGGCACAAAAAAGCGGAGGAAAAGGTGATGAAGTTGAAACAACTTTGCAAAACGCTGGGTATTGCCGTTCTCGCGTTCGGTGTTGGCATTCTGGTTTCGTTTTTTCTGCCGGAAGAGGTGCTTGTCGTTGCGGAGGCACTGGTCATCATCTGCGTGGGATTCATTTATTTTCAAGGAAGGTAGCGGTTTTTCGCCGCGATACGAGGTATGGTCGGATGAAGATCGTTGTGGTTCGTTCGCCGCGGTTTCTTTCCCCCTTCTTACGGCGGATCTTCCGGATCCGCAAATAAGAAAATGCCCGCGGAGCAAGATCCGCGGGCGTTTCTTTTTGATCAGGGGGCAAGGGCGGAGGCAATCGCCGCCGCCATCCGGCGGCGGTACTCCGCATCGGAAAGCAGCCGCAGTTCCTGCGGGTCGCTGAGAAAACCGACCTCTACCAGAACGGCCGGTTGACTTTCATCGGCAAGGACAAGATAACTGCCGTCCGGCACGGCACGGCAGGCACGCCCCACCAGTTCCCCTGTCTCTTCGGTAATGGCAGCGGCAAGACGCGCCCCGATCGCCGCCGCCTGTTTATTTTTCGGGTTGTAATACACCCGTGCGCCGAATGCCCGCCCCTCTCCCGCATAGGCATTGGCATGCAGGGAAAGCAGCAGGGACGCCCCCGCCTCTTTTGCTGCCGCACGACGGGCTAAAATTTCATCCCGGGAGTTCGTGTAGGTCAGGCGCACGTCGTCCGCGCGGGCATAGGTCACGCGGCACCCTTTTTCGGAAAGCCGCTCGCCGACGGCAAGTGCCATCCATAAATCAAGTTCTTTTTCGGGCAGTTCGCTGCCGTCCGAAAGATATCCGATCGCCCCTGTATCGAATCCGCCGTGACCCGCATCGACATAGACCGACGCCACCCCCGTCTCCGTTTCGTCCGCTGAATTTTTCGCCGGTGCGGCAGGGGCAGGCGGCAAGAACAGAAGCGCCCCCAGCGCAAAATACGAAACCAGTGCAATGCCGGCAACCCGGGCACTCGGCCGTTTTCTCTTTTCCATGTGTTTTTCCTTTTTTTCTTCAGTATCCCCGCGGTGCCGATGGCGCATACCCGGAAGGATTTCACAGGTGCCGCACATCGGCGGGTTTTTGAAATCGAAGCGCATATTTCCCCGCCCTGAGACGCATACTGAAAGAAAAACAAAAAGAAAGGATGTTACCATGTACGGAAAGAAAAGATGCCCGCCCTGCTACGTCAGCCACCCCATTCTCTGCGGTATGATCGTCGGATTCGGCGTGATCGGCGTTTGGGGCGTGTTTCTTGCCGCCAAGCAGAAGGCAAGCAAACTGGCGCAGGCAGCGCAAAAAGCAGGGGGCGCCTGTGTAGAGAGCGTCAAGGAAACCGCTGCCAATCTGATGGAAAACGGTGCCGAAGCGCTCGGTGCCATGGCAGAAAAGAAGCAGGGCAACTGAAAAAGCGCCTGCCGCTGTAGCGGCAGGCGCTTTTTCTTTACACGAGAAGCCCTTTGACCGTAGCCAATGCCTCTTCAATCTTGCTCTGATCGTTGCCGCCGCTCATGGCGCTGTCAGGGCGACCGCCGCCCTTACCGCCGGTCACGGCACTGACTGCGCGCAGGATATTCCCGGCATGCGCACCCGCCCGGACGGCGTCTGCACCGCAGCAGGCAATAAAGTTCAGCTTACCGTCATTCACCAGGGCAAAGACCGCAACCATATCCGGGTAATCGGCACGGATGCTGTCGCACAGAGTGCGGGCAGCCTCCACCTTCATATCCAGCCGTGCCGTCAGAACGCGGTACGCGCCGACCTGCTCTGCCTCGCCGATAATAGCGGCGAGCTTGGCGGCAGAGAGTTTGGCGTTGGCACTCTCCAGCTCCCGCTTCACTTCCTTCAACTCGCTCTCCAGTTGTGCAGCGCGCTTTGCCACATCCACCGGGTTTGCCACGCGCAGTTCTTTTGCCGTTTCGGCAATCAGCGCATCCCGCTTAGCAAGGAGATCCAGCACCCCGAGCGCCGTGGTGCCTTCCACGCGGCGAACGCCGGCGGCTACCGAACTCTCGGAAATGATTTTGAAAAGCCCGATGCGGGAGGTATTATCCACATGCGTACCGCCGCAGAATTCCAGCGAAGCGTGCCCCATGCGTACCACGCGCACGGTTTTGCCGTACTTTTCGCCAAAGAGCGCGGTTGCACCGAGTTTTTTGGCTTCTTCAATCGGCATTTCGGTCATAGAGCCTTCTTCGCCCGCCAGAATATAGCCGTTGACGATCTGTTCGGTGCGGGCAAGCTCCTCTGCCGTCATGGCGGCGAAATGGGTGAAGTCGAAACGAAAACAGCCCGGTTCTACATACGAGCCCGCCTGTTCGACATGGTTTCCGAGCACCTCGCGCAGCGCCGCCTGCAACAGGTGGCAGCAGGAGTGGTTGCGGGCAATGGCAGCCCGGCGCGAGGCATCAATCTCGGCGCGCACCGCATCACCCACGCGCAGAACCCCGCCGCTCACGCGGCAGATATGCAGATAAACCCCGTCGGTCTTTTTGGTATCGAGAACTTCCGCAGAGCCGGCGGCATTGTGCAGGGTGCCGGTATCCCCGACCTGACCGCCACCTTCCCCATAGAAGGGCGTTTTGTCAAGAACCACCGTGCATTCGCCTTCGGTGATTTCCTCTACGCTCATGCTTCCTTCCTCTCTGACCGAAAGGATAGCAAGCACCTTCGCATCACATGCAACATCGGTATAACCGCAAAATTCGGTCTTCGGCAGGGTGGAAAGCACCCCTTTCTCCGCCTCGCTCCAGCCGCCGATGTTACCGCGGGCAGCACGGGCACGCTCCCGCTGCTCCTGCATCAGGCGATGGAACCCTTCTTCGTCCACCGAAAGCCCGGCCTCCACAATAATCTCGCCGGTCAGATCGAGCGGGAACCCGAAGGTATCGTAAAGGCGGAACACATCGGCACCGGCGACCACCGTTCCGCCGGCTTTTTTGGTGCTTTCGATCACATCCGAAAGGATGGAGAGCCCCGCATCAATCGTAGCGTCAAAGCGCTCCTCCTCCATGGCGATGACCTTTTTGATATAGTCGCCGCGGGTACCGAGTTCGGGATATGCCGAAACGCTCTCCCCGATTGCCACCTCGCACATCCGCACAAGGAACGGGTGGTTGATGCCGAGCAGCTTGCCGTGGCGGCAGGCGCGGCGCAGAATCCGCCGCAGCACGTAACCGCGCCCTTCGTTCGAAGGAATCACCCCGTCCGCAATCATGAACATGGCACCGCGGATATGGTCGGTAATCACGCGGATGGAAATATCGTTCTTCGCATCGACACCGTAGGTCTTGCCGGAAATGGCGCAGACCTCATCGAGAATCCGGCGGATGGAATCCACCTCAAACATATTGTCCACGCCCTGCATCACGCAGGCAAGACGCTCCAGCCCCATGCCGGTATCGATATTCTTCTGGGCAAGTTCGGTATAGTGTCCCTTACCGTCATTGTTGAACTGGGAGAATACGTTGTTCCAGATCTCCATATACCGGTCACAGTCGCAGCCCGGCTTGCAGTCGGGCGAACCGCAGCCGTACTTTTCACCGCGGTCAAAATAGATTTCGGAGCAGGGGCCGCAGGGACCGGAACCGTGCTCCCAAAAGTTATCCGCCTTGCCGAGGCGCACCACGTGCGCGGGGTTGACGCCGACTTTCTTCGTCCAGATCTCGTACGCTTCCTCATCGCTCTCGTAAATCGAGGGCCAGAGCAACTCTTCCGGAATCTCCAGCGTTTTGGTCAAAAACTCCCACGCCCACGGAATGGCCTGTTCCTTGAAATAATCCCCGAAAGAAAAATTGCCGAGCATCTCAAAGAACGAACCGTGCCGTGCCGTATGCCCGACGCGTTCCAGGTCCGGCGTGCGGATGCACTTCTGGCAGGTGGTCACGCGGTGGCGGGGCGGTTCCTCTTCCCCGGTAAAGTATTTTTTCATCGGCGCCATGCCGGAGTTAATCAGCAAGAGGGATTTATCGTTGATCGGCACCAGCGGAAAGCTGGGCAGCCGCAAGTGCCCCTTGCTCTCAAAAAACGAGAGATATTTTTCGCGCAGGTCGTTGAGAGACGTCCACTTCATTTTTTCATCCTCCGAATCGGCAGTCACTGCCCGTAAAACTACCCTGTATTATAACATTCCGGCAAGGGAGTGTCAATATCTTTGCGGGATTTTATCGGGAGCTTTTCGTGTCATGCTCCGATTTTTGTGTCGATTCATTCTTTTTTCACATTTCAAGCCATTTTTGTTCACAATATTCTGATAAAATAGACGTTGTTTTATTTGGGTCATTAGCTCAGTTGGTTAGAGCTACCGGCTCATAACCGGTTGGTCCTGGGTTCGAGCCCCCGATGACCCACCAAATATTCCCATCCGCCCCTGTGTCTTTTCACAGGGGCGGATGTTTTTCTCCGCTTTTCTTCCCGAAATCCCGTTTTTGTTTTCCGTAAAATTCCATTTTCGCAAAAGAAGCGACCGAAAAAAACATTTCCCCCGCCGCGACATCGTGCTTTTTCGCCCGCCCCTTTTTGTTATGATAGAGAAAAAAGGAGGCAGAGCTATGGCATTTTTTGTAATGGAGAAGAAAGAGCGACCCTTTCTGCCGAAGGAAGAACCGTGCGGCGGGCGGGTCGTGGAAATTGACGCGGCGAAAATCCGCAAGAACCCTGCCCAGCCCCGAAGAGAGTTTGACGCGGATGCGTTGCTTGCCCTCTCGGAAAGCATCCGGCAGCACGGCATTTTACAACCGCCGGTGGTGCGACAGGTGGGGGACGACCGATACGAACTGATTGCCGGAGAACGGCGGCTACGCGCCGCACTGCTCTCGGGCATGCAGAAGATCCCTTGCCTTGTACGGGAGGGAGATGATAGCGAGAGCGCGGAACTTGCCATGATCGAAAACCTGCAGCGCGAGGACCTCAATATGTTTGAAGAGGCAATCGCCATTGCATCGCTTTGCGAAAAATACGGCATGACGCAGGAACAGATCGGGCGGCGCCTATCGGTCAGCCAATCCTACATTGCAAACAAACTGCGCCTGCTTCGCCTCTCGGAGGAGGCGCGTATGATTCTGCTCGGCAGCAACCTGACCGAGCGGCATGCGCGGGCAGTGCTGCGTCTGCCCGAGGAAAAACGTCTGCCCGCCCTGCGCCACATTGCCGCCGAGGGGCTGAACGTGGCGGCAAGCGAGCGTTATGTGGAGCGACTGCTGACCGAAAAGAAATGCCGCCCGCGGATGGGCGTCATCAAGGACATCCGCCTGTTTTACAATTCCGTGGATCGGGCGGTGCAGTTGGTCAAGGAATCGGGCATCGGCATTGTATCGGAGCGCCACGAAAGTGAGGATGCCATTGAAATGGTCATCCGCATTGACAAAACGCGGCGGCGGGCATAAAAAAGACCCGTGCGGCAATTTTTGCCGCACGGGTCTTTTTGAGAAAGCGCACCGGGAGTGTTCCGCGCATCACCCTTTTTCCGCAGGATCCCGCGGGGGATTGATGACCTTTGCCGAACGGCGCTCCTCGGGAATGATTTCCCCGGCGCGCACGAGTGCCATTTTGGTCAGCATCGGACCGATCAACTCATACACCAGCACCGAGAACAGAATGATGTTCCGCACCAGTGCCCCTTCATAGGTGCCGAGTTCCATTGCCGTGACCGACATGCCGAGCGCCACGCCCGCCTGCGGCAGAAGGGTGATGCCGAGGTATTTTACAATCATCGGGTCGCTGCCGGTCAATTTGGCGCTGGCGCTGGCGCCCACCATTTTGCCAAGAGAACGGAAGAGAATATACACCACGCCGACCCCCACGATGGCAAGCGATGTAAAGACGCTGAGTTCCAGTTCTGCCCCGCTGATGACGAAGAAGAGGATGAAAAGCGGCGTGGTCCAGCGGTCTACCCGTTCCATCAATTCTTCCGACGATTCGCAGACGTTGCAGAAGACCGTGCCGAGCATCATACAGGTGAGAAGCGAGGAAAAACCGACCGTTACCGGGCCGATTTTGAATTCCATCATGGTAAACGCAACGGTCAGAAACACAAAGCAGACCGAGACAGACAGCCGCTTGCTGCGCGAATGGAAGTGCTTCTCCGCCTCCGAGAACAGAAAACCGACCAGCGTGCCGAGAGCAAGCGAAGCCACGATCTCAATGAGCGGATTGACGATAATGGAGACAAAATCGACCGCACCGCTGACCATGGCACGCGCAATGCCGAAAGAAACGGCAAAGACAACAAGCCCTACCGCATCATCCAGCGCCACAATCGGCAAAAGAACATCCGTTACCTTGCCTTTTGCCTTGTACTGCCGCACCACCATCAGGGTGGCGGCGGGGGCAGTGGCGGTTGCCACGGAGCCGAGGGTAATGGCGGCGCTCATCGGGAAGGTTTCTTCCCCGAGCAGGGCACTGAGCAGGCAAAGCGCCACGTCCACAAACAGGGTGGCGGTCAGCGCCTGCGCCACGCCGATGATGGTTGCCTGCCGCCCGGTTTTTTTGAGTTGGGAGAGACGGAACTCATTCCCGATGGAAAAGGCAATGAAACCGAGCGCCACATCCGAAATGATGCCGAAACGCTCCACATATGAAGCCGAGGTGAACCCCAGCCCTGCAATACCGAGCGTATTGCCGAGGGCACCGAGGCAATACGGACCGATCAGCACTCCGGCGATCAGATAGCCCGTCACGGCGGGCAACCCCAGGGGTTTGATGACCCGCGTCATCAGCAGCCCGGCGAACAGGGCGATGGCAATACTGAGTAAAATATCCATAAGTAAAGTACCTTCTTTTTCCTCATTTAGAACAACTACGTATTGTAGCACGCCGACCCCCGTTTGTCAAGGGGGGGAGTCAGAGGCGCTCCATCTCGGTACGCCGGGAAAGATCCGCGCGAGTTTCTCTTCATAGAGCGGGTACCGCTCCGTGGGGCAATCCGCCTCACCCTGGTGCCAGAGAACCCCGGCAATGGTGGAAGTACGCTGCGCCAGGCGCGCCATGGACACGGCGTGGTCGTAGAGCAGTGAGCCCTCCGCCCACTGATCCAGCGAAGTACCGCCGTCCGCACAGGGAATCCGCCCGCAAAGCACGCCGTGATCGTCGGCATAGGCAGCGGCAAAACTCTCGGCAAGGCACACGCCGGAGAAGGAACGATCCCCATTGACGGGGCGATAGGCTTCCTGCCACCTGCCGTTGCGCAACACAAGGATCCGCGCATCCTTCAGGGGCGGCGCCTCCCGCAGGCTGCCCCGCCCCGCCATGTTGGACTGCCCGATCAGAAGAAAAGAATGAACCATAAAACCCTCCGTTGCCCGCCGAACGGCGGGCTTTGTCACCCGGCATCGTATTCGTCAAGAAAATGATGGCGCACGCCCTTTTGCTTATAGCCGAGCACCGTATCCAGACAAACGTTCTCCATGCTGGAGAAAATACACTGCTCCACGTGCGGGTTGGTCTTTTTCAGCGTGCGGATCAGTTCCTTGACCTCCTGCCGTTTGGAGTGGTTTGCCCCGTTATTGCAGGTGGTGCAGGTATCGGTAAACTTACAGGCGCACTGAATAAAGTGCAGGGCGTTACGATCCCGCCACGCCTTAATGTCGTCCTCCCGGATGAGATAGAGCGGGCGGATCAGTTCCATCCCGGGAAAATTGGTGCTGTGCAGTTTGGGCATCATGGTCTGAATCTGCGAACCGTAGAGCATCCCCATGAGCGTGGTTTCGATCACATCGTCAAAGTGGTGACCGAGGGCGATCTTGTTGCAGCCGTGCTCTTTGGCATAATGATACAGATGCCCGCGACGCATCCGCGCACACAGGTAGCAGGGCGATTTCTCCACGTGATACACCTGCTCGAAAATATCGCTCTCGAATAGTTCAATCGGCACACCGAGTTCAGCGGCGTTGTGTTCGATCAGCGCGCGGTTTTCCCGGTTATAGCCGGGGTCCATCACGACATAGTGCGCATCAAACTGCCACCGATTATGCCGATGAATCTCCTGAAAGAGTTTTGCCATCAGCATGGAATCCTTCCCCCCCGAAATGCAGACGGCAATGCGGTCGCCGTTTTGGATCAGGTCGTATTCCTTCACGGCTTTCAGGAATTTGCTGAGCAGGCGGGATTTATCGGTGGTGCGCAACCCCTGTTCGACCTGCTCGCAAAGATGGGTGCGGTAGGTGGTGCAGACGGCATGGCGCAGGTAGGCAACATACCCCTCCACCAGGCTGTATGCCCGATAGCCCCGTTCGCAAAGTGCCTCCGCCACATCCCGGCTGAGCACACCGCGGGCACAGTAAATGACAAGACGCTTATCCTTTTCTGCCGGCGGGGCGGCGAGCAGTTCTTCTCCCGATACCGCGACCGCACCGGGAATCATGCCGTACGCACGCGCGGCGTCATCCCGCATATCATAAAGGACGGTCGGCACATCCCTGCTCGCCTGCCATTCTTCCCACGTGATCTCCATGCCCTTCTCCTTCCGTTTGCGCGGCGCGGTATGCGCCGCTTACCCGGCTATTATACTACGCAGCGAGGCGGCTTGTCAACCTGCCGGTGCGGAAAAGTCGGTGGAAAACAAGCCCAAAATTTACAGAATCGCCATGTTTCGTCTTTTTGGACATGATATAATTGATAGGAATGATTTCCCGTTTCCTCATCCGTGCTGACAAGGGGGGCTTTTATGTTATGGAAAAAAATGCGGGAGGCCGCCGTTTCGGTCTTTCCCGTTGCCGCCATCGTGTTTTTTCTGAATCTGACTCCGCTGATTCACCTGACGGCGACTGAGATGCTGGTGTTTCTCGGCTGTGCGCTTTGCCTGATTCTCGGCATCGGGCTGTTCAGCATGGGAACCGACCTTGCCATGACCCCGATGGGGGAGCACGTCGGTGCAGGTCTGGTCACCTCCGCGGGGCTGCCGTTGTTGCTTGCGGTCTGCTTTGCCATGGGGGTGCTCATTACCGTGGCGGAGCCGGATCTTTCGGTGCTGGCGTCTCAGGTAAAGGAGGCGGGAATCAACGGCACACTGCTGATTGTGACGGTCGGCGTCGGCGTTGGGTTATTCCTTGTCGCTGCCATTCTGAAAATCGCGTTCCGCCGCTCGCTTTCCACCATGCTGATGTTCTTTTACATGCTGCTTTTTGCGCTGGTATCGCTGGTGGTAATCAACGGCAACAGCGACTTTATCGCGCTGGCGTTTGATTCGGGCGGTGTGACCACAGGTCCGATCACCGTTCCCTTTATCATGGCGCTCGGGGTCGGCATTGCCGCCACCCTCGGTGGCAAAGACGCGGGGGAAGCCAGTTTCGGTCTGGTTGCCATGTGTTCGATCGGGCCGATTCTTGCCGTCATGATGCTCGGTATTTCTTCCAGCGGGGAAATCGGTTACCGCCTGCCCGATTATTCGGTAGAGGCGCAACTCGGTGCAGCACTCGGGAAAACGGTTCTGAGTACAATCAAAGACGTGGCGCTCGCCCTTGCGCTGATTGTTCTGTTTTTCCTTTTGCTGCAGTTCACCTGCCTGCACCTGCCGCGCAAACGTCTGTTTCATATCGCGGTCGGCATTCTTTTCACCTTTGTGGGGCTTGTCGTCTTTTTGGCGGCGGTACATGTGGGCTTTATGCCCGTTGGTTATAAACTGGGCTGCCAGATGGCAGAAAAACCGGCGCTGCTGGTTGCCTGCAGCTTTCTGCTCGGCATGGTGGTGGTGCTTGCCGAACCCGCCGTGCACGTCCTCAACCGCCAGGTGGAGGAAATAACCGAAGGAACGGTCAGCCGCCGCGCCATGATGACGGCGCTCTCGGTCGGCGTCGGCTGTTCACTTGGGCTTTCCATGCTGCGGATTATATGGGATTTCAACATTCTGTACTACCTCATCCCCGGCTACTTCATTTCCCTCGGGCTCTCCTTCTTTGTTCCGGGGATTTACACCGCCATCGCCTTTGACTCCGGCGGCGTGGCAAGCGGTCCTCTGACGTCAAGTTTCATTCTGCCATTTGCCATCGGGGCATGCGTGGTGCTGCAGGGGGAAGGGCGCGTGATGGCGGATGCCTTCGGCATTGTTGCCATGGTCGCCATGACCCCGCTCATTACCATTCAGTTCCTCGGCTTCCGTGCCCTTCTCTCCCGCCACCTGCGGGAAAAGAACGCGATGAAGCGGATTCTTGCTGCGGACGATGAACAGATCATTGACTTTACCTGAGGAGGTCTTCGATGAGTGACGAAAGAAAGCAAAAAATGCCAGACGGGAATGCGCGCGGCACCGACCGGGGCATCTCGGCACCGCGTGGGCAGGCGCTCTTATTACTGGTCACGGTAGTGAACCGGGAAAAAGCGGATTTTTACATGGATCTTTTACAGGGATTTGAGGTCAATATGCAGATGGTGTTCGGCTCCCGCGGCACCGCCAGTACCGAAACGCTGGAATATCTCGGTCAGGCAAGCCGCAACCGGGCTGTGATCTTCAGCCTCATCCGGCGGGAGATGGTGGATGCCGCCTGCCGGGCGCTGGAAGAGCGTTTCCGCACCATCCGTGACGGCAAGGGCATTGCCTTTACCGTACCGCTGCGCAGCACCGTGGGTGTTGCCATTTATCAGTTTCTTTGCAATCATCAGGGAAAAGGGGGAATTTCCGTCTCATGAAAACCACCGATCACGAGGTTATTTTCTGCATTGTCAACACCGGGTTCAGCGATGCGGTGATGGACGCCGCGCGGGAATACGGCGCCCGCGGCGGCACGGTACTGCGTGGGCGCGGCACCGCCAACCCGGAGGCGGAAAAGTTGTTTCACATTACCGTGCAGCCCGAAAAGGAAGTTGTCATGATCGTTGTGAAATCCGAGATCAAGGACGACATTCTTCACGCGCTCTACCGGGCGGTCGGACTGAAAACGCCGGGGCAAGGCATTGCCTTTTCGCTGCCGGTAGAGGATGTTGTCGGCATTCAGGCAGAAGAAGCCGAAGAAAACGCCTGAAAAAAACCATCGGGGCGCCCGCCGTGGGTGCCCCGATGGTTTTTTATCTGCCGAGCCGATCGGCAAGGTTCATGACGGGAATGCCCGCCCGCTCCGCTGCGCGGACGGTCTGCCCCGCCCCGCTGGCGTACCGGCGGGCATAGGCAACACATAGATCGGCAGCGGCGACCAGCGCAAAATTCCGATCGCGCATCACATCCTTACGGTACGCCTCGCTGATAAAGCGGAACCCGTCGCACCTTGCCAGCACGGCGTGAAAGCGGGCAATCTCCCATGGGCTCCACCCGGCGCAGGAATTGGGATAGGGGAGGATCAGGTAAAGGCGCACGTTCTCCCGCCCCCTGTCCCGCAGGGCAAGCACCCGCTCTGCCGCCAGGGTATCAAAACCGCGGGCACCGCCCGCAAAGAAATTACGCACCCCTTCTTCATACAGCACGGTCAGTGCATCGTCCAACATGGCAGAAAGGGGTTCTTTTTCGTTTGCCGGAATCTCGCGATGCCCGGTAAAGCAGCAGTTGGTAAATGGCATGGTGTTGCCTTTCTTTCAGATTCCGTTACCGCCGGGCGGCACGGTGTTTTTGGTTCCGCAGAAGCGCAAAAGATTCGTGCGCAGCAGCCCCTCCGCTGCGGCAAGGTCGCTCTCGCACCGCAGCACACGGTGCATGCCACCCGGCATAGGGGCAAACGTGCTGGTGCCGTCCGGTGCGATTGTCACGCGCCCGGGCGGGGAGAAGACGAAATTCACCTGCTCCTCCATCGCCACCATGGCTGTCAGCGGGTCCCATGAGGGACGGGTGTAACTTCCCTCCGGCAGCCGCGGGGTACCGTCATTTTCGGCGCTGCGATCCGAAAAGCAGCGCAGCGCATCATACACTACCCCGCAAAGACCCGCGGCATATGTCGTCACAGCGCCGCCTGTCTCAGACGGGCAGTAGATCACCGGGCGGGGGAAGCGGTCGGCAACTACCTGCGCCGCAGGAATATCCTGCAAAACATTCCATTCCCGGCGCGGGGGATTCTCTTCCCGGAACAGCCCGCCCATCACGTACAGCGTGCCCGCCTTTTCCCGCACCAGTGCCGCCCCGTCAAGAGGGGAGGCGGCGTCCGCGCCGCTTTGCAGCAGTGCCGAGAGGTTGGAGAGCGGACCGATGGCAATGAGATCGGTTCGTCCTTCCGCTGTCGCCAACGTCCGCCGCAAAAGGGGCACCGCCTCCTCCGCTCCTGTGACCGGCTCCCCGTATCGTTCGGCAATCTCCCGTGCGTAAAGATCGAAACGGTCGCAGGCAAGCGGCGCCCCGCTGTAAGCCCCGACCGGAATTCCCGTTGCCGCAAAACCGCGCAGAACGGCGCGCACACACGCCGGTGCCGCCGCGCGCGCGGTGGAAAGGGTAATGGCGCGGAGGGTACACGTCCCTTCCCGGCATTTACCGAGAAGGTAGGCAAGGGCAACCACGTCGTCGGCATCCGCGCCGATATCGGTATCCACAATGAACGATTTCATGGCAGAGTCTCTCATTCCTGATTTTTACCCAATTTTACCACATTCCGTTTGGTTTGTCAAGGAGGCAGCATCAGAATTGGAAAAAAGTGTAGAAAGCCAAGCACGTTCCTTCCGTGGAACGGCATCCAACAGCCAAAGCAGCAGCGCATACAGCAAAAGGAGGAAAAGAAGTTGCAGGGCAAAGCCGAGAAAATCCCCGACATACGGCAAAACCAGCCGCACAAGAGATGTCGCCCCCACTACCGCAAGCAGCGGCGCGATCAAAAACCGATACGGCGAAAACGGGAATCCGACCACCCGGTGCAGGCGCGTGATGCTGAGAGAAAAATTGACCAGTTCGCTGACGGTAATCACCGCCACATATCCGATGGCACCCGTGCGGGGGAGAAGAACTGCCACAAGCAGAACGGAAAGCAGTGAATCGGCAATATTCACCCCCATGCAATACACCTGGTACCCCAGCCCCTTGAGAATACAGTCCACCGTCGTATCCAGATACATAATGACCACCACCGGTGCCAGATAACGGATATAGACCCCTGCCTCGCGGCTGGCGTAAAACAGCATGCCGATCTCATCCGAGAGCGCGCCGAGAACCCCGGCGCAAAGCACCGAAAACAGAAGGGTGTAACGCAACGCCCGTGTGGTCATATACCGGATGCGCGCCTTTTGGCCTGTGGCATGGCACTCCGCCATCTCGGGCACGAGCAATCCGGCAAAAACCGAGGAAACCGCCGTGGGATAGAGAATAAAAGGAATTGCCATGCTGTGCAGCACACCGTAGGAGGCAAGCGCCTCCGCCCGGCTGCCGCCCTTGGCAAGCAGACAGAGGGGAATAAGGATATGCTCCACCGTCACCAGCCCCGACCGCACATAGGCGGAAACCGCAACCGGCAGCGCTGCACGCAGCAACTCGGAAAACAGTCCCGGCGCCGCCGCGACACGAACCCCGCGGAAATGGCGGCGGCGGTCGATCAGGTATTCACAAAGCAGAAAGAAAAAAGAACAGAACTCCGCCAGCGCGGAACCGCCGACCAAGGCAAGGCAGGCATATTCGATGCCCTTCGGCGCAAAGGCAAGAAGCCCGAGAACCGTGAGAAAAATGCGCACTGCCTGCTCAAACATCTGGGTCATAGCGCTGCGCACCACCCGCCGCACCGCACTGAAATACCCGGAGAAAACCGAGGAAAGGGCAATGGGCACCAGGCTGCACCCGAGCAGCCGCAGAGAGGGGACGGTACGCGCATCCCGCAGCAGGCAGGTACCGATGGGGGCGGCAAAGAGAAGGAGCGTAAGGGAGGCGACCCCACCGAAGAAAAACGCATACGCCACCGCGCGGCGCAAAACGGCACGGAGGCGGGGCGCATCGTTTTCCCCGAGCGCGGCGGCGCAAAGACGGGTCACGGCAAGCGAAATGCCGGAGGTGGCAAAGGTCACGGCGAACCCGTAAACGCTCATGGCAAGCGCAAACAGCCCCATGCCCTCTGCCCCCACCGTACGGCTGACATAGGCGGAAAACAAAAGGGATACACTGCGCATCAGCAGTGCCGCGCCGACCAGCACCAGCGCGTTTCCGACAAAGCGACGAAATCCGGACATGACCCACCCCCACATCGTTCTCCTTCAATGTATGTCCGGTGCGAGACTGTTATGCCAAAAACCGTGCCGGCCGGCACGGTTTTGCAAAAAGAAAGAAGCGCGCCCCGCAGGGCGCGCTTCTTTCGGGCATCAGAGGACGTAATCGCCCTCTTCCGTGATTTTGCGGACGTGGGGACAGGTCGTCATCTCCCGATACGTGGGAGCAACAAAATGTACCGCATTGCGGATGACGGTCTGCACCTCGGGCACATAGTAGGTCGGGAAGGATTCATGCCCCGGCTGGAAGTAGAAGATCTTACCGTTGCCGCGCTCAAACAGGCAGCCGGCACGCAGCACTTCCCCGCCCGAGAAATTGCCGATGAGAAGCAGTTTATCGGGGGTCGGAATCACAAACGGTTCGCCGTAAGTCTCCTCATGCGGGAGCGTGAAATAGCGGTCAATGCCGCGGGTGATGGGGTGCGACGGCTCAGTGACCCATAAAACTTCCCTGTCGCCCGTTTCCCGCCAGGTCAGGTTGCAGGAAGTGCCCATCAGATACCGGAAGGGTTTCGAGTGATGTGCGGAGTGCAGGAAGATGGCGCCCATACCGGAGAGCACCGCATCGCGCACCATAAATGCGACTTCATCGGGAACCTTTTGATGTGCCATGTGTCCCCACCAGATCAGGACATCGATCTCCTTCAGTACCTCGGGGGTAATGCCGCAATCGGGGTCATCAAGCGTTGCGGTCTTCACCGAAATTTCCTCGTCTTTTCCGAGAAATTCGGCAATGGCGGCGTGAATGCCGTTCGGATAAATCGCACGTACCTCTTCGTCACTCTTTTCATGCTGGAACTCGTTCCATACCAGAACTCGAATCATTTGCTTTCCTCTCTTTCGGGCGGTACTGTCGGCAGTGCCGCGCCTGTTCTACCGGCGGAGTGAAAAATTTTCCTCGGTATTTTCAAAGAAAGTATAGCACGCGGCAAAAAAATATGCTATAATTCCTTTGCCCAAAAATATCAATTTTGTGTCACGGAGGCAAAAAATGCCCTACGAAGAAGCCCGCGCCAGGCGAAACGGAATGCCGGTGCCGATCGAGTGCCTTTTTCTCGAACTGGACGGCAAAGAAAACCTGCATGCCCTGCACTACCACGATTATACCGAACTGCTGTTCGGCGTTTCGGGAAAGTCTCTTGTGCTGGTCGGCAACCGCCGCATGACGCTCGCGGAGGGCGACATGCTGGTCATCCACACCCATGAGCCGCATTATGTCACGGGCGGGGGAGAGCCGAGTTCCTACATTGTTGTCAAATTTTTGCCCCGCATTCTGCTCACGGGTGCCGACTCCTATCCCGAATACAGTTATATGCTGACACTACTGGAAAACTCGCCGGACAAGCAGATTCTCTTCTCCTCCGTCGAACTGAAAAAAACCGATCTGCCCGCCCTGTTTGCCCACCTGATGGAAGAATGGCGGGCGGCGGATTTCGGCTATGAGCTGAGCCTGCGGGTGGATGTGACACGCATTTTTCTTTACATCCTGCGCCGCTGGCGGGCAAGCAATCCCGCCATCGCCGCCATGCGGGAGGATGGGCAGGGCATCCTGCTCGGCCAGGCTGTCTCGTTTATCGGGGAACATTATGCCGAACTGTCGGAGGGCGCGGTCGCGGCGGCGTGCGGGGTCAGCCGCACCTATTTTTCCCGCGTGTTCCGGCGGGGGATGCGCGTTTCCTTCACCGCCTACGTCACGGGGGTGCGGTTACGGGAGGCGGCACGGCTGCTGCTGACCGCCGAATACAGCGTCACCGCCATCGCGCAGGAGGTCGGGTTTTCCACCACCTCGTATTTCATCGAGAAGTTCCGCTCGGTTTACGGTGAGACCCCCTCCCGTTACCGGGAGTTGTGGCGCCATCCGTCAAAGAACTCCCCTCCCGCAAAGTGCCGCGGCGTCTGACGGGGCGCGGGGGATCCTGGGTGCGCAGATACCGGTCGTGCTTTTTCCGCGGCGCCGATTCGTCATACCCGCCGAGCGCCCGCGCCACCTTCTGCCAGGTGTAGCCCTCCAGGTACCGCAGTGTAAAAATCCGGCGCAATTCACTTTCCGGCACGCGGTTGATGAACGCCTGCACTTCTTCCATTTCCGCCATACAGTGGTGCAGATTTTCCACCAGACGCCGGCGGTAAAATTCCAGCGCTTCCCGCAGGGGGAGGACGCGCTCCGGCGTCCCCTCCCTTTCTCTTTGCAACATATCCGAAAGGTGCGCCAGCCGCTCGCGGTCATGCCGGATCTCCCGGCTGAGGGTCCGGTACTCGGCAAGGCGGTCCGCCCACCGTTTGGCACTGCCATTGCGACGTTTTCTCTGCATGGTTCCTCTCTTTCTGAAAAATGCGACTTTTTTCTCTTGATTTTTACGAAATCGCGTGCTATAATACCGATATCGGCAGAAAACTTCGTACCAAAGCGGTGCATATTTTATCCGTGTTTTTCCATTTTCGCCGATGCAGGTTTATTATACATCGTACAAATTACGAAGTCAACCCCTTTTCGCAAAAATTATGATTTTTCAGGGAGGGCACCTATGGGGCAGGAGAATGTGCAGCACACGGGCGAGGTGATTTTCGCCCGGATTGAAAAAAAATTCGGCAGCGACGCCGCCTTTGAGCGCGCCGCCAACCTGGCGCCGAAAACCGTCAACAACTGGCGACGGGGGCGCTCCTCTTCCTATATGAAAATGCTGCCCGAGCTTGCCGCCGTTCTCGGCGTACCCGTCGGCGATCTGCTGGGTGGGGAGGAAGCATCGGGCATCGCCGCCCTGACGGCGGAGGAGCAGGAATTTCTGACCCTCTTCCGTTCGACCGGCGCCCTGCGGGCAGATGAGCGCGCCGCGCTGAACGCCACCATCCGCAACGCCATCGATCTGTATCTTTCCACCCGCACCCCGGGAGAGCACAAATGAGGCATGCGGCGCTGCGCCGCAGCGAACTGTGCGCGGTGGAGTTGCTTTGCCGCCAGGGGCTTCCCAGCATCTATGATATGCGGTATCTTGCCGTGCCCCGCCTGCGCCTGCCGGTAGCGGTTCTGTTTGCAAGTTATACGGATTTTTGCCGGAGTGCGCGGCTGCCGCGGGCGGAACTTTCCCGCGCAGGGGGCGGTGCGGAGGGACTGACCGTTCGCCGCGGCGGCAAGTACTTAGTACTGTTTGACGACCTGGTGGAAAACGAAGGGCGACGCACGTTCACCCTGGCGCACGAAGTGGGGCACATTCTTCTCGCCCATGCGGGCGGGGCGGACGCCCCCTGCGAGGAGCGGGAAGCAAACGCCTTTGCTGCCTCCCTTCTCTGCCCCGCCATTGCGGTACATTATCTGGAGCGGCAGCGTGGGCGGGAACTTACGGCGGATGAACTTTGCGCGGTCTTTCCCCTTTCCCATGCCGCGGCAGTCTCCCGCCTTTCGGAGCTGCACCGAAAAAAGCACCCGCCCGCCGATGCGGAAATTACGCTGCTCCTGCAGCTCTTTGGCAAAATTTCAAGTGAAAACAAAGGATTCTGACATGAAACAAACGCAAAAAAAACGCGGCAATCTCGCCCGTTTTCTTTCCTATTTCCGCCCGCACCGAAAGCTGTTTTTCCTTGATATGGCGGCGGCGGTTATCCTTGCGGCGTGCGACCTTCTTTACCCGAACGTCACGCGCACCATCCTCAGCACCTATATTCCCGAGGCCCGTACCGACCGGATTCTTGCCGCTTCGCTCCTTTTGCTTACGGTCTATCTTATCAAAATGGGGCTGACCTATTTTACCGCCTATTACGGACATGTGATGGGCGTGCGGATGCAGGCGGATATGCGGCGGGATATGTTCTCGCACCTGGAAAAACTGCCGTTTACCTATTTTGACAACAACAAGACCGGGGCGCTGATGTCCCGGCTGACCGGCGACCTTTTCGACATTTCGGAACTGGCGCACCACGGCCCCGAGGATCTTCTGATCTCGGGCATCCTGCTCATCGGTTCTTTTATCATGATGGCGTCCATCCATCTGCCGCTCACGCTTCTTACCTTCTGCCTCATTCCCCTGCTCGCGGCGCTCACCCTCCGCAAGCGGCGGGAGATGTCCGCCACCTCCAAACAATCCAAAGAAGAGATGGGGGAGATCAACGCCGGGGTGGAAAACAGCATCTCGGGCATCCGCGTCAGCCGTGCCTACAACGCGCGGGAGGCAGAGGAAACCCGCTTTGCCGGCTACAACGCCCGCTTTGTGCAGGCAAGGGGCCGGTACTACCGCGTCATGGGACAGTTTATGGCAAGTTCGGCTTTTACTTCCGATATTCTGCAACTGGTGGTGCTGATCGCCGGCGGGCTGTTCGTCATCAAAGCGCCCGAAACGGGAATGCCCTTCCGCTACCCCGACCTCGTTACTTTCATTCTGTACGTCGGCGTCTTTTTGCAGCCGATCCGCAAACTCATCAACTTTGTGGAACAGTACCAGAACGGTATGACCGGGTTTGCGCGGTTCTGCGAAGTGATGGATGCCGTACCGGAAGCCGACGCGCCCGATGCGCGTGAAATCACCGATGTGCGCGGGGAAATTACCTTTGACGATGTCTCCTTTTCTTACGGGGAAGGCGGCAGAGAGGTGCTCCATCACATCTCTTTCACCGTGCCGGCGGGAAAGACCCTGGCGCTGGTCGGTCCCTCGGGCGGAGGAAAAACCACCATCTGCCACCTCATTCCGCGGTTTTATGAGATCGGGGCGGGCAGAATTTTGCTCGACGGTACCGATATCCGCACCCTGACGCGCCATTCCCTGCGCGCCCAGATCGGCATAGTGGCACAGGATCTGTTCCTTTTCAACGATACCGTTTATGCGAATATCGCCTACGCCCGCCCCGATGCCGCGCGGGAGGAAGTCTATGCCGCGGCGCGGGCAGCGAACATCGAGGAATACATTCTCTCCCTGCCGCATGGTTATGAAACCATGGTAGGGGAACGCGGCGTCAAACTCTCGGGCGGGCAAAAGCAGCGTATCTCCATTGCGCGGGCGTTCCTCAAGAATCCCCCGATTCTGATTCTGGATGAGGCAACCTCCGCCCTTGATAACGTGACCGAGAAACTGATTCAGGAGAGCCTCAACCGCCTGAGCGCAGGGCGCACGACCATTGTGGTGGCGCACCGTCTTTCCACCATCCGGCGGGCAGATGAAATCCTGCTGATTGACCGGGAAGGCATTGCCGAACGGGGCACGCATGACGAATTGATGGCGCACGGCGGGCGCTATGCGGCGCTCTCTGCGGCAAGCGCCGACTGAACCCGAAAAAAATTGCGGTTTTTCCGAAAAAAGGGTTGCAATTCTCTTTCCGGTGTGTTATACTGTATATGCTAAGATGATGATAAAGGATGAAGAGTGGGCGTTGACGTTCACTCTTCCTTTTATTGTGGAAAGAAGGAGGCAGAACCGATTTGAAAAAAACGAATGTGGCAGGCGTAGTGGAAGAACTGCTTACCCCGGTGGTGTCGGAGATGGGCTACCGCCTGTGGGATGTGGTCTACCGTAAGGTGGGCGCGGACTACACGCTGACCGTGACGATTGACCGTGACGCGGGCATTACGATTGACGATTGCGAGAAGGTGCACCGCCGCATTGACCCGCTGCTGGACGAAGCCGACCCGATTGAAAACGCCTACATTCTGGAGGTCTCCTCCCCCGGCATTGAGCGGGAGATCCGCACCGAGGCGCATATGGACGCCTGCCGCGGCATGGCGGTGGAAGTGCGGCTGTTTTCGCCCCTGGACGGCAAGCGGGTGCTCACCGGCACGCTCGGCGGGTACGATAAAGAAACCGTTACCCTGCGGGAAGGGGAAAATGACCGCCGCATCCCGCGGGAGAGTATATCTCAGATGCATACCCTGTACAAGGAAGACGGAGAATAATGGAAAGGAAAGCACGGGCGCTGCCCCGTGGAAGGACACGAAGGAAACATGAATACCGAGTTTTTCAACGCCCTTGAACTGCTGGAAAAAGAGAAAGGGATCCCGAAGGAATATATGATGGAGAAGGTCAGCGCCGCCCTCACGAGCGCTTACCGGCGGGAACTCGACGGTACCGATAACGTCAAAATCGTCCTCGACCCCGAAAAGAAGGAAATGAAGGTCTATCAGCTTCTGACCGTTGTTTCCGAGGTGACCGACCCTGCAACCGAAGTGACCGAGGAAGAGGCGGTCGCCATCAAAGCCGACAAGACGAAAAAATGCAAAACGAGAAGCACCAAGGTCGGATCGGTTCTGGAGATTGAACTGGATACAAAGAATTTCCGCCGGCTTTCCGCCCAGGCGGCAAAACAGGTGATCATTCAGGGCATCCGGGAGGCGGAGCGCAGCATTGCCATCCGCGAATATGAGAACAAAAAAGAAGAGATCGTAACCGCCCTGGTTGACAAGATTGACGACACCGACGGCAGCGTGATTCTGGATACCGGCACCAGCCGCGCGGTTCTGACCCGTGCGGAGCAGATTCCGGGCGAGACGTTCCGGGTCGGCGACCGTGTAAAGGTGTATATCTCCGAGGTACGGAGCGAGGCGTACGGCCCGCTTGTGACCCTTTCCCGCGTGCATCCGGGGCTGGTCAAGCGCCTGTTTGAATTGGAGGTGCCCGAAATTCAGGACGGCACCGTGCTGATCAAAGGCATTGCACGGGAAGCGGGTTCGCGTACCAAAATTGCCGTGTGGTCACGGGATGAGAACGTGGACGCCATAGGCGCCTGCATCGGGAACCGCGGCATGCGGATTGAGGAAATTTTGCGGGAGTTGCACGGAGAAAAGATCGATATTGTACATTACAGCGAAGACCCCGCTGCCTATGTGAGCGAGGCGCTCTCCCCCGCCAAGGTGCTTTCGGTCGAGGAAGTCGGGGAGCGTACCTGCCGCGTGAAGGTAGCGCCCGATCAGCTTTCGCTTGCCATCGGTAAAGAGGGGCAGAATGCCCGCCTTGCCGCCCACCTGACCGGGTATAAAATCGACATCAAGACCTGATGATTCTTGCGCACACATCGAAAAAAGGAGGCATCATGGAACACAAGAGCGAGAAAAAAATTCCGATCCGCCGCTGCAGCGGATGCGGGGAACGGATGGCGAAGACCGCGCTCATTCGCGTGGTGCGTACCCCGGAAGGGAAAATCGCCCTCGACCCCGGCGGGCGGATGCCGGGCAGGGGCGCTTACCTCTGCAGAAACGCCGCCTGCCTTCGCCGGGCAAGAAAAGCACGGCGGCTGGAACAGGCTCTTGCCTGCATGATTCCCAACGATGTGTATGAAGCGTTGGAAGGGGAGATGAACAGCCTTGACGGATAACGAAGAAAAAACCGAAAAGGCGATTGCCGAACGCAACCTGCTTGGGTTTCTCGGGCTTTGCCGCCGTGCGGGCAAGGTGATCTGCGGTACACCGCTGATCTGCCGCGCGCTTGCTGCCAGAGAAAAGCCGGCACTGGTGCTTTGCAGCGCCGAGGCTTCCGCCGCTACGAAAAAGCGGCTGACCACAAAATGTGCCTTTTACCAAACCCCGCTTTGCGTGCTGGAGGTGCCGCTCTCCCGCCTTGCCGCGGCAGTAGGCAAAACCGGTTCGCTTGCCGCCGTTGCGGTAACCGACCCCGGATTTGCCGGTGCCATGGAAAAGAAGGCGGCGGCGCTCTCGCCATCCGCTCCCCGATAACCCCATACTGACAGGAAAGGAACCTTTCGCCCCCGGCGAAAGTTGGAATTACGATATGACGCAGAAAAAGCTCAAGATTGCACAGGTAGCCAAAGATCTCAGCCTTTCGAGCAAGGATGTTCTTGATCTTCTGAAGGCGCTCGGCATGGAAAAAAAGACCGGCGCTTCTCTTGAGGGGGAGGAACTGGAGGTATTCTTTGCGAAAATCACGGAAAACCACCAGCTGGAGAATCTTGAAGAATACGTAAGCGGCAGCGCGAAGATCGTTGTCGCCGCCCCGAAGGCGCCGGAAAAGGCGGAAGAAAAGCCCGCCGAAAAGCCGGCAGAGACTGCCGCACCGCAGCCCGCCGCACCGGAGAAGAAGACGGAAGAAAAGAAAGAAGAAACCCCCGCCCCGGCTGCGGAAGAAAAGCCGGCAGCACCGGCGCCGAAAGCGGAAGCCCCCGCGCCCCGTCCGACAGCCGCACCGCAACCCTCCCCTGCCCCGCAGGCAAAACAACCCGCAAACGGACAGCCGTCCGCACGTCCGGCAGCCCCGACAAACCGAGAGAACACCGCCGGGCAGTCCTACGGGCAGAACCGGCAACCTTACGGGCAGAACGGACAAAACCGCCAGCCTTACGGGCAAAACGGGCAGAACCGTCAGCCCTACGGGCAGAACGGGCAGAACCGCCCGTCCTACGGGCAGAACGGGCAGAACCGCCAGCCCTACGGGCAGAACGGGCAAAACCGCCCGCAACAGCCCGCGGCACCGGCAGCACGGAAGGACGCACCGATTGACCGTTCCACCCCGGCGCTTGACCGCCTGAAGCGGGCGCAGGAGGCAAAGCCGCAGCAGACCCCTGCAGCACCGCAGCCGAAGAAGAAGGAAGAGCCGCAGAAGAAGAAGGGGCAATCCTTCAAGACCATTATTCCGACCAATCCCGCTCCGACCGAAAAGACCGAAGTGGTGGTGGCAAAGGAGCAAAAGACCCGCGTGATCGATACTCGGATGAGTGACGTTGATCTTTCCAAATATGACGACCGCCTCAACAACTTTGTGCCGGGCGCCGCCGATCTGCGCGGGGAACGCCAGAAACTGAAAAAGCAGGATAACCGCAACAGTTTCGGCAAAAGCAAGGAAAAGGACCGCATGGCGCAGGAGAAAATGCGCCGCCAGGCGGAGATGCTTGCCCGCAAGAAGCAACTGGAGATTACCATTCCCGACATGATTACCGTCGGAGAACTGGCATCCCGCATGAAGAAAACCTCGGGCGAGGTCATCAAAAAACTGATGATGACGGGCGTCATGGCATCGGTCAACCAAGAGATCGACTACGACACCGCATTCCTGATTGCCGACGAATTCGGCATCAAAGCCACTCACGAAGTGGTGGTGACGATGGAAGAGCGGCTGTTTGACGATACCGCCGATCCCGAAGAAGCACTGGTTCCCCGCGCCCCCGTTGTTTGCGTGATGGGTCACGTAGACCACGGCAAGACCTCCCTGCTCGACGCCATCCGACACACCAACGTGACAAGCGGCGAGGCAGGCGGCATTACGCAGGCGATCGGCGCTTACCGCGTCAGCATTCACGGGCAGGACATCACCTTCCTCGACACCCCCGGTCACGAGGCATTTACCGCCATGCGTGCCCGCGGTGCGCAGGCAACCGACATTGCCATTCTGGTCGTGGCGGCAGACGATGGCATCATGCCCCAGACGGTGGAAGCCATCAACCATGCCAAGGCGGCGGGCATCGACATTATCGTTGCCATCAACAAGATGGATAAACCCCACGCCGACCCCGACCGCGTGATTCAGTCCTTAACCCAGTATGACCTGGTGCCCGAAGAGTGGGGCGGCGACGTGATCTGCGTTCCCGTTTCCGCACTGACCGGCATGGGCATTGATAAACTGCTGGAAAGCGTTCTGCTGGTTGCCGAGGTGAAGGAGCTGAAAGCCAACCCGAACCGCCGCGCCAAGGGCGTGATTCTGGAATCCAAGTTGGATAAGGGCAGAGGTCCCGTTGCCACCGTGCTGGTGCAGAACGGTACCCTGCGGGCGGGTGATATTGTGATTGCGGGCACGGCGGTCGGCCGTGTGCGTGCCATGATGAACGATAAGGGCAAGATGATCAAAGAAGCCGGACCGAGCGTGCCGGTGGAGATCACGGGTCTTGCCGAAATTCCGAACGCGGGTGACGAATTCAACGCGGTTGAGGATGAAAAGATGGCGCGTTCGCTTGCCGAAAAGCGCCGGGAATCCGCTAAGCAGGAAGAGTTCCGCGCCAATGCGCGGGTGAGCCTGGATGCGCTCTTTGAAAAGATGAGCGAAGGGGTCAAGGACCTCAACATCATCGTCAAAGCCGATGTGGACGGCTCCGCCGAGGCGGTACGCGCTTCGCTGCTCAAACTCTCCGGTGAGGAAGTGAAGGTCAACGTCATTCATAAGGCAGTAGGCGGCATCACCGAAAGCGACGTTATGCTGGCGGCAGCCTCCAATGCGCTGATTGTCGGCTTCAACGTCCGCCCGGATAAGAGCGCCATTGACAGCGCCGAGCGGCAGGGTGTGGAGATCCGCACTTACCGCGTCATTTACGAGTGCATCGAAGAAATCAAAGCCGCCATGAAAGGCATGCTTGCGCCCCAGTTCAAAGAAGCCCTTCAGGGACACGCCGAGGTGCGCCAGACCATTCATGTCCCGAATGTCGGCACCATTGCCGGTTCTTATGTGCTGGATGGCAAAATCACACGGCATTCGCAGATCCGCGTGGTGCGCGACGGCATTGTCATTTTTGAAGACAAGATCGCCTCGCTCAAACGGTTCAAAGATGATGCCAAAGAGGTCGCACAGGGTTACGAATGCGGCATCGGGCTTGAAAAGTTCAATGACATCAAAGAAGGCGACATTCTCGAAGCCTTTGTGATGGAAGAAGTGGCACGCTGAGTGCCCCTGCCCCCGTTCTTTCGGAACGGGGGCACTTTTTTGACTTTTTTTAAAAAATCCCTTGACAAATGCAAAGGGGCGCGCTATAATACCAACATACCAAGTTGGTAGGTTGATTTCAGAAATCTTTTTTATCATAAAGGAGATATCCCATGGCTGCTGTTTACACCTCCGCCGATCAACTCATCGGCAAAACGCCACTCTTAGAACTCACGCATATCGAAAAGGAATATCACCTGCGCGCCCGGATCGTTGCCAAACTGGAGTATTTCAACCCCGCCGGGTCGGTCAAAGACCGGGTTGCCAAAGCCATGATTGACGATGCCGAAAAAAAAGGTCTGCTCACCCCCACTTCGGTCATCATCGAGCCGACCTCCGGCAATACCGGCATCGGGCTTGCCTCGGTGGCGGCGGCACGGGGGTACCGCATTATCATCGTGATGCCCGAAACCATGTCGGTGGAACGCCGCCAACTGATGAAGGCATACGGTGCCGAACTGGTACTGACCGAAGGCGCCAAGGGGATGAAGGGCGCCATTGCCAAAGCAGAAGAACTGGCAAAAGAGATTCCCGGCAGTTTCATTCCCGGGCAGTTCGTCAACCCCGCCAACCCGCAGGCGCACTATGACCACACGGGTCCCGAAATCTGGGAGGACACGGACGGCAAAGTGGATATCTTTGTCGCGGGGGTCGGCACGGGCGGCACCATTACGGGCGTCGGGCGTTACCTGAAGGAAAAGAACCCCGCCATCCGCGTGGTGGCAGTCGAGCCGGCAAGTTCTGCAGTGCTTTCGGGCTGTGAGGCGGGTCCGCACAAGATTCAGGGCATCGGCGCGGGCTTTGTGCCGGATGTGCTCGACACCCATATTTACGATGAAATTCTGCCGGTTGCCAATGAGGACGCCTTTGCCGCCGGACGGCTGATCGGCAGAAAAGAGGGCGTGCTGGTCGGTATTTCCTCCGGCGCCGCCGTCCACGCCGCGATGGAACTGGCAAAACGGGAAGAGAACGCGGGCAAGACCATTGCGGTACTGCTGCCTGACACGGGGGACCGTTACCTCTCCACCCCGATGTTTGCCGACTGAAAAAACCGAAAAAAAGACCGCCGCCCCCGCACAGCGGGGGCGGCGATTGGAGTTGACATGAAAATATTGGTTGCCATGAGCGGCGGCGTGGATTCCAGCGTTGCCGCCAGACTGCTCTGTAACGGAGAAAACACCTGCATCGGCTGTACGATGAAATTATACCGGGGCGAGGATGTCGGCATTCCCGCGGGGGGGCACACCTGCTGTTCGCTGGACGACGTGACCGACGCGCGCTACGTTGCCTACCAACTCGGCATGCCCTATTACGTTTTTAATTTTGCCGACGATTTTTCCGAAAAGATCATTGACAAATTCGTTCGCTCCTACGAGGCGGGCATGACCCCGAACCCCTGCATTGACTGTAACCGCTACATGAAATTTGACAAACTCTTTGCCCGCGCCGACCTTCTCGGCTGTGACCATATTGCCACGGGTCACTATGCGCGGGTGGAAGAGGCGGGGGGAAAATACGTTCTGAAAAAAGCGATGGACGAAAGCAAGGATCAGAGTTACGCGCTGTATTTTCTTTCACAGGCGCAGCTTGCCCGCCTTCTCTTCCCGCTCGGCGGGATGCACAAGACCGAGACGCGCCGGATGGCGGAGGAAAGCGGCTTTTCCAATGCCGCAAAACCGGACAGCCAGGATATTTGCTTTGTGCCGGACGGCAACTACGCGCGGGTGATTGCAGAGCGAACCGGCAAAACGCCGGCTCCCGGTGACTTTGTGGACGGTGAGGGGCACATCCTCGGTCGCCACCGCGGGCTGATTCACTACACCGTCGGACAGCACAAGGGGCTCGGACTCCCGACCGAAGAGAAGCTGTATGTGCGCCGCCTCCTGCCCGAAGAGAACACCGTGGAACTCTGCCCGGGCGATGGGCTTTACCGCAGAGACGCCGTGGCGGAGGAGGTCAACTGGATTGCGGGCGAAGCGCCGCAGTCCGCCTTCCGTTGCCGCGTGAAAGTACGCTATCGGCAAAAAGAGCAACCCGCCTGCGTGACACCGCTTTCCGGAGGGCGCGTGGCGATCGTGTTTGACGAACCGCAGCGTGCCATCACGCCGGGGCAGGCGGCGGTGTTTTACGACGGAGACACCGTTCTCGGCGGCGGTGTAATCTGCCGCACGGACGAGAAGGGAGAGGCGTTATGATTTCGACCCGCGGCAGATACGCCCTGCGCGTGATGATTGACATGGCAGAGCACCCGAACGGCACCTACCTCCCGATGAAAGAAGTTGCGGAGCGGCAGGGCATCTCCCTGAAATACATCGAACGGATCATGCCCCTGCTCAGCAGCGGCGGGCTGGTGGAGGGGCTGCACGGCAAAGGCGGCGGCTACCGCCTTTGCCGTGCGCCGGAAGACTACACCGTATATGAAATTCTGCGTCTGACCGAGGGTGACCTTGCCCCGGTCGCCTGCCTGACGGCGGATGCCGCGCCCTGTGCGCGGGCGGCGGAGTGCCGTACCCTGCCCCTGTGGCGCAAGTATTTTTGCCTGATCTCGGATTTCTTTCTCTCGGTTCGCCTCTCCGATCTGATGCAAAGCGAAAACACCTGCGATTATATCATTTAAGGCACGCCGCGGCGGTTTTGCGGCGCGGCGTTACAGTTTCTTTACAACCGAAAAAGCCCCTGCGCCCTTGACAAACCCAAAAATCATGCTATAATGGGCGTAGACATATTTTTTGAACGCCGCGTCTTCCGCGCGGCGATTTTTCTGCCGCAAGGACGGCAGAAAAAAAGGAGAGATTACCGTGCAATACGATGTCATAATTGTGGGTGCCGGTCCCGGCGGTATTTTTTCTGCCTATGAGTTGACCAAAGAAGAAACCGATCTGCGCATTGCCGTTTTTGAAATGGGCAACCCTCTTGAAAAGCGGAAATGCCCGATCGACGGAAAAAAGATCAAGTCCTGCATCGGCTGTAAGAGTTGCGCCATCATGAGCGGCTTCGGCGGTGCCGGTGCGTTCTCGGACGGAAAATACAACATTACCAACCAATTCGGCGGTACACTTTACGAACATGTCGGGCGGGACGAGGCGCTTTCCCTCATGCGGTATGTGGATGAGATCAATCTGCGCTTCGGGGGAGAAGGAACCCACCTCTACTCCACCGCCAACTCCGCCATCAAGCGGCGGTGCCTTGAAAACGGGCTGCACCTCCTGGATGCGCAGGTGCGCCACCTCGGCACCGACATCAACTACATTGTGCTCGAAAACCTGTATAACCGCCTGCGGGAACGGGTCGATTTTCACTTCAACACCCCGGTCAGCGCAGTGCGCCGCACCGAAGACGGTTACGAGGTGGATGCCGGCGGCACCACCTACACCTGCCGCCAGTGCATCATCTCGGTCGGGCGCAGCGGCAGCAAGTGGATGGAAAAAGTCTCGGAGGAGATGCAGATTCCGACCCACTCCAACCGCGTGGATATCGGCGTGCGTGTGGAATTGCCGGCAGAGGTGTTCTCCCACCTCACCGATGAATTGTACGAAAGCAAGATCGTTTACCGCACGGCGAAGTTTGAAGATTTGGTGCGCACCTTCTGCATGAATCCGCGCGGCGTGGTGGTCAACGAAAACACCAACGGTATTGTCACCGTCAACGGGCACAGTTACGAAAACCCCGCGTTGCATACCGAAAACACCAACTTCGCACTGCTTGTCAGCAAGCATTTTTCCGAGCCGTTCCGTGACAGCAACGGCTACGGGGAAAGCATTGCGCGCCTTTCCAATATGCTGGGCGGCGGCGTGATGGTGCAGCGGTTCGGCGACCTGGTACGCGGCAGGCGCAGCACCAACCAGCGCATTGCCGAAAATTTTGTGGTGCCGACCCTCTCCGCCACCCCGGGCGACCTCAGCTTGGTGATTCCGAAGCGGATTCTGGACGGCATTATCGAAATGATTTACGCGCTGGATAAAATCGCCCCCGGCACTGCCAATGACGATACCCTGCTCTACGGTGTGGAGGTCAAGTTCTACAACATGGAAGTGGAACTGAACGAAAACCTGGAAACCAATCATCCCGGGCTTTATGTCATCGGGGACTGTTCGGGCGTCACCCACTCGCTCTCGCATGCGTCTGCCTCCGGCGTGTTCGTTGCACGGCGGATTCTCGCTACCCTGAAAAATCAATAAAAGAATCGTGCAACGGCGCCGCGGCGCCGTTGCACGTTTTCTTTCTTCAGAACCGAAGGCGGTTGTGGTAATGCAGCGGCAACCCCTCACGGTAAAGGTGTGCATCGTTTGCCACCTGCAATGCCCGCGGAATGACAACACCTCCGTCTACCTGGAATTCGATGACGCTCATGCTGCTGTGCCCGAAGTCAAAATGGGTGGAAAAGAGCGGATACGGGATGTCAAGCAGGCTGGAAAGAAAACTCTCCCCGAACCCCTGGTGGGCAAACAGCGCAACCCGCTCCTCCTGCGGGGCAACGGGAAGGTAATACCCCTTCTCCCGGTCATGCTCGTAGCCGAGAGAAGCAAAGAAGGCATCGGTCTCCCGGTCAATGCGCAGCGTCCCCTCCCGGAAGGTGGTACCGGCAAAATCGGGATGGTCATACCACCGCCGCCCAAGCGCCAGTACCTCCGGGGAAAGAAATTTCTTTTTCCACTCCGGGTGCTGGAAGTACCACATATGCAGATCGCCGCTGAAAAAATCCTTGCCCGCGTGGGACTCGTTGCACCAATCGAGAATCACCGGCTCCAGGCGCAAAAGGTCGCAAAGCGGCTGCGCGGTCATCTTCGCCCGCTCGGACGAAGAGGCATACACGCGCTGGATGCCGAAGAGCGCAAGGCGCTTTGCCAGCGCCTCTGCCTGCCGGTGCCCCTGCGGGGTCAGGCTGTCGGGGTCGTAGATCGGTTCTCCGTGGCGGATGTAAAAGAACAGCATGGTTTCTCTCCTTCTCTTTTCCGTGGCAGCCCGGCGGATTGCCGGGCTGCCGTTTTTTGTTTTTTCAGGGATTTCCTTCCGTTTTTCCGTCTTCCCGTGTTTTTTGCGGGTTGCCGGTCAGAATCTCTTCGAAATGGTGGATCCGTAAATACACGATGAGTTCCCGCCCCGAATGAAAGCCGAGCGAAGTCCGGAGCCGGCGCATCCGATAGACCACCGTATTGCGCGCGGTATGCAGATCCTCCGCTGCCTGCTCATACGAACTGCCGCCAAGTACCGCTCCGAGAATCCGGTAATCGAGCGCATCACAGCCGGAAAGGAACCGCCCGAGGCAGGACAGGAGCCGCACTTCCTCATCATGGTAAAAGTCTCCGTCCGGCACCGGTACCGCGGCAGGCGCGCCCTCCCCCTCCGCGGGGTGGCATACGGGCGCTCCGCCGGTGGGATCGACCAGGCTGCCGTCCAGGCGCAGAAAGGCATGCACGGCGGGATCGTTCTCCGTATAAAGATACCGGAACAGGCGCACCGCCTGTTCACCGAGGCGGGCAAAATCCAGAAGAAGAAAAGGAAAGGGATAAGCGGAAAGTTCCCGCAGCCGCGCGCCGCCCGGCGCGAACAACGCCTCATAACCGTACGTGCGGTAATGCTCGCCGGGAATCCGTAGCGCCTCGTATTTCTTGTGCGTGTATAACGCGCGTCATGCCGCGTTTGATCTCGGTGCACCAGATGGAGTCGCGCGCAAACGTCGGCTCGAACACCATGGGAATCCGCATCCCCTTCCCTCCCCTCTCCGGCATCGGTCTTCTTTTCTGTATTTTATCATTTCCCCCGCCGTTTTGCAAGTTGTTTGACAGAAGGAAAGACCAAACTCCGCGTTTTTTTCGTGTTTTTTTGTCTTGACGCGCCTGCGCCTTCCCCGTATCATGGAGACAAACGGAAAACGAAAAAAGGGGGACATCACGTGAAAATTACCAAACTGGAACTTCTCAAGGTCAAGCCGCGATGGATGTTTCTGAAAATGTACACCGACACCGACCTGGTCGGGCTGGGTGAGCCGATTCTCGAGGGGCATGCCCTCGCGGTTGAGGCAGTCATCCGGGAATTTGAAGAATACCTGATCGGCAAAGACCCCATGCAGATTGAGCACCATGTACAGGCGC
>CAKSLR010000004.1 GCA_934467435.1 uncultured Eubacteriales bacterium
CGGTCGTGCCCTTGGTTTTATCGGGGTCCGTCGTCGGAACATTACCCGGACAGGCACAGAAGAGCAACATGAGGGAAGCAAGCAACACGCAAAGCAGGGCGTATCGAATGGGATGCGTTTTGTTCATAAAAATCCTCTTTTCAAAAAATCGTGGTGGTCTGTTTTAATCGGAACCATGCCGGAAACCGTTGCCGGGCGCCCTCGTTGTTGTTGCTGTCAGACGTTTCCGCCGTCCTTCGATGCCTCGGTACCCGCTGCCATCTGCGCCATCAGGCGGCGGTTGAATTCCTCGGCGGTGTTGTAACCCATCATCTTCTGGCGGTGGTTCATGGCGGCAATTTCCAACACCACAGCAATATTCCGCCCCGGGCAGACCGGCAGCGTAATGGCGGGCACTTCCACGCCGAGAATGTTGACCGTTTCGTTGTCTAACCCAAGGCGGTCATACATTTTCCCCTGTTCCCATGCCTCCAGGTTCACTACCAGTTCAATGCGGGCGGTGTTCTCCACCGCACCCATACCCATCAGGCGGCAGACATCCACAATGCCGATGCCGCGCAATTCCACATAGTGGCGGATGATTTCCGGCGCTTCTCCCACCAGGGTTTTGGCGGAGACCCGCTTGATCTCCACCGCGTCATCCGCAATCAGGCGGTGACCGCGTTTGAGCAGTTCGATTGCCGTTTCGCTTTTTCCGATGCCGCTTTCTCCCAGCAAAAGAAGCCCTTCGCCATACACATTGACCAGCACGCCGTGGCGGGTAATGCGCGGGGCAAGGCTGACGTTGAGCGAGGAGATGAGCGCCGCCATGAAGTCACTGGTCTTCATGGAGGTGCGCAACAGCGGCACGCGGTACTGCTGCGCCAGCAGCCGCATCTCGTCAAAAATCTCCAGGTCGGTGGTTACGATGACACCGACCGGCTCGGCGGCGAAGAATTTTTCCAGACTTTCATGTCTCTCTTTGTCGTAAAGTTGTTTGAGGAATAGGTACTCCACCTTGCCGATAATCTCAATCCGTGATTTTTCAAAGTGGTCGAAGAACCCGACCAGCGGCAGACCGGGGCGGTTGACCTGTGACGATTGAATCAGAATTTTTTCGGGATCGTTTGGCAGGTAGATCTTCTCCAGATGATATTCTTCAATGACCGAAGATAACGGAACGCTATATATTTCTTCCATTTTGGCACCTCTTTTCAAATTCTGCATCTCCATTATATCGAAATTTGTGCAAAAAGTAAAGAGGAAAGTGAAAAAATGCGACCCGGAATTCACAAAAATGTCATATTGATTTGCTACAATAAAGGTAAGATTCTGCCATGGGAGAGTAGATAGTGAAAAAGTCGGTTGTTTTTTGTCGGGTGTGCGCCTTTTTTTTGCTTTTTGCATTGCTGTTGCCGCTTTCGGCATGTTCCAAGTACCGCCTCGAACTTTCCTCCAAAGAGGAAGGGGAGGAAATGCTGACCCTTGCCGACGGTACGCCGGTTGCCTTTGAGGTGGTGCGCGCTTTTTACGATATTTATGCGGATGCTTATCCCGAGGAGGATTACGCGACCCGCATGGGGCGCGTGGAGCGGGGCATCTGCTCCCTTTATGCGATTTTTTCGCTTTGCCGCACGATGGGAATTGACCCGAACGGAAAAACCATGAACGAGGCGATGGATGCCGCCGTTCAGGACATGATTGATGCCTACGATACGAGGCGGGAGTACATAGAGGCGCTGAAAGCGCGGCATATGACCGATACCGTGTCTCGCCTGTTGCTGCGTTCGTACCTGTGTGAAGAGAAACTGTTAGACGCCGCCAGCGCAAAACTGGAGGGGGACGCGACGGTTTTGCGCGCTTTTTGCGAGCGGGAGGACGTGATACGGGTGCTTTCCATGGCACTCTATTATACGGATGCCGCGACCGAATCGTGGGCACGCGGGCGGGCGGAGGATATTGTCCGTGCGCTCGGGGAGGCAGAGGACAGCGACAGCGGGTTTCTTTCCGTGGCGCGCCGCCTTGCCACCCGTGACAGCGAACATACCTACATTACCAAAGACGAATGGCGCCGCCTGTGCGGAGATGACGGTGCCGAGCCGACCGTCGGCACAGTGAGTCGCCCATTGTTTGCCGAGGGGAGTTGCATCATCATGCGGGTGACCGCCAAGGATCTTTCTTATGTGGAGGCACACCCCGCGGAAATCGGCGAAAGTTATGCGCAGGTTCTTCTGGAAGAAGAGACGGAGCGGTTGCTGGCTTCCCTTGTGCGGAAAGACGCCTATCTTGCCCTGACGGAGGCGCGCTTCGCATGATTCTGCCCGAGCTGGAACCCGAAAAACTGCAAACGGCAGCCTATGCCCTGATGTGGGGGAAGAGCGAGATTTACCGCAGTCAAACGTTTCTCAACCTGTTTTTGGATTCTTATGTTCCCCACCTGCACGGGAAGCGGGGGAATGCCATCCGTGTTTTGCATCCCGTTCCGCATATGCTGTATACGCACCGCTTTGTAGTGCGGAGTCACCGCTATATGTTGGTGTATGCCGAACTGATTCTGCCGGAGGATACCGGGGCAGTGAAACGGGCGCAAAGTACCCTGCCGGTATTGCCGGAGCCGGACGGCAGCGAGCCACAACCCGTTCCGCCCACGGTCGAACGGGAGGATCAGACCGTGCTCAACCTCTTTTGTATGGCGTTTGCGCTGACGCGGACGGATCGGAATGAAGAAGGGATTCTTCCGCTTTCCGAAGTGCGCCGGGCGCTGGATCATCCGCTGTTCCGTGAGAACGGGGTCCGGTTGCCGACCATCAACTGGGCGTTGCGGGAGGATGCGTGCGCGGTGCTGTGCCGGGAAGGATTCTTTTTTGCCCTCGGCGTGGTGCTCTCCACCATGTTTGACGGGGCATCCCTTACGCTGACGGCGGTGGAGAAGGCAGGGGAATATCAACTCGATTTTCTCGGTGTGCGCCTGCCTGCCGTGCCCTGCTCACGGGATCTTTTGCGGGAGATTGCAGATGCCTCGCGGTTCCGCCTGGATGTGGTGGAGGATCGCGTGTTGTTTACCCTCCCGAAAGCCGCCGATATTCCCGATGTTCTTCGTTCGGCACCGCAGAACGACGATATGTGCTTCCGCGCCGGTCTGTTCCTTTTTTGCAGCGGAAGATAAAATCCCGGTCTGTTTTCGGCAGCCGCCCTGCGGGGCGGCTGCTTTTTTTTGCAAAAAATTCCGTTTGCCGCTTTTTTTGTTACGGATAAAACCCCGCGCAGTGCACACATTAAGTTTTGAAAATCTAAGCGACGGGATAATGGTTTGCGGTTCTCGTAAACCCGTTTTGAAAAATGAAAAAACTATCGGCAAATTTCGTGCGTTGTCTTGCTTTTTTACTGGCACTTTGCTGCTTTGCCCCCGTGTCGTTCGCCGCAACGGGGGAAGCGCGGGATTGTGCGCTATCCATTGGTTTCTTTCCCGGTGTGCCGGCGGCATCCCCTGCCCCGCGGCCGACCACCATGCCCGACGGGCTGTGCCTTTGCCCCGGGGGGATGCCGTTCGGCATCCGCGTGAAAACGCAGGGGGTGATGATCGTGCGCCTCGGCGATGTGATATCGGGCGGCAAGTCGGTTTTCCCGGCGCGGGAGGCGGGGGTGCGCGTGGGTGATGTGTTGCTGGCGCTGGACGGTAAGGCGATTGCCGATGCCGAAGAAGCGACGCGCCGCATTGCCGAAAGCAACGGCAAGGCGCTGACCCTTTCGGTTTTGCGGGGGGAAGAGAAACTTTCCCTGACCGTGACCCCGCGGAAGGCGGATGCGGACGGGCGGTATCAGTGCGGGCTTCTGATCCGGGATGCGGCATCCGGCATCGGAACCGTTACTTTTTTTGACAGCGAGAGCGGGCTGTTCGGAGGTTTGGGACACGGGGTGTGCGACAGCGATACGGGCAAACTGATTCCGCTCTCCCGCGGGATTGTGCAGGATGTGCGCATTTGCGGGGTGCAGCGCGGAGAAAGTGGCAAGCCGGGCGAGTTGCAGGGCGGCTTTACCGGGCGGCGGCTCGGCAGTGTGGTGACAAACGGCGAATGCGGGGTGTTCGGGGTGCTGAATGAACTGCCGAAAGGAAAATACGCGCCGGTGCCGGTGGCACGGGCAAAGGAGGTGGAGGCTGGCAAAGCCACCCTCCTGTGTACCCTCGGGGAGGACGGCATCGGGGAATACGAGGTGGAGATTTCCAACCTTGACCGCGGCGCCCGCCCGACCAAATCCTTTACCGTACACGTAACCGACCCGCGCCTGCTTGCCCGCACGGGCGGTATTGTGCAGGGGATGTCGGGCAGCCCGCTGCTGCAGAACGGCAAACTGATCGGCGCGGTGACCCATGTGTTGGTAGAGGATCCGACCACGGGCTACGGCATCTTTCTCGAAAATATGTACACGCATATGCAGATGCGGCAGGTCGCATGAAGAAAGAATATCCCCCGCCAAACGATATTTCGTTTGGCGGGGGATATTTTCCCGTCAGTATCCGTAGCGGTAGAGCAGGGTGCGGCGCTCGTTCGGGTCAGGGTGTTCCCCGAGGCGCCGCAGCACCAGTGCCTCGGCGCTCGACGCAAAATCAATCTCGCCTTCTTCCACGGCACGGTCAATCGCCTTTCCGACCAGAGCGGCGGCATAGCCTTTTTCCCGCAGTGCCGAAAGAATCCGCCTCCTGCCCCACAGTTTGTGTGTGGCGCAGGAAACGGCAAGGCGGTAGGCTTGTTCCTCTTCCCGGATGTAGCCCTTTTCCACCATGCGCCCGACCGCCGTTTCGGCGCTTTCCCGGTTGTAGCCGTGGCGGCGCAGTTTGCGGTAAAGACCCGCCGCGCTGTTATCACCGTAGGAGAGCAGGTTCACTGCTTTTTTCAGTGCCTGCCCTTCCCCCTCCTTTTCGGCAAGAAGTGAAAGTCCCTCGTCGTCCAGCAGATCGTCGGCACCGGGTTCCCCCAGTTCGGCATAAGCACGCTCCCCGATGCGAAAGGTGCGGCGCCCGCACGCCCCCCACTCGTCTTCCACCAGAACGGTCAGGCGGATTTCCCCTCTGCCATCGGGAGCGGAGACGTGCAGTATTTTGCCGGGCACGGCTTATTCCTCACCCTCGTCAAAATCACGGATGTCGAGGTCGTCCTCTTCTTCCATCTCAAAGCCCTCGACCACATCGCCCTCTTTTGCCTTTTCGCGGATCTTGTCTTCAATTTCCTTCGCAATGGCGGCATCGCCCTCAAGAAACTTGCGGGCGTTATCCTTCCCCTGTCCGATGCGGTTGCCGTTATAGGAGAACCACGCGCCCGATTTGTCGATGATGCCGAGCTTGACGCCGAGATCAATGATCTCCCCGGTCTTGGAAATGCCCTTGCCGTAGAGAATATCAAACTCCGCGGTCTTGAAGGGGGGCGCCACTTTGTTCTTGACCACCTTGCATTTCACGTGGTTGCCGTACATCTCGGTGCCGTTTTTCAGCACCTCGGTCTTGCGGACGTCGATGCGTACCGAGGCATAAAAGCGAAGGGCGCGTCCGCCTGTGGTGACCTCGGGATTGCCGTACATCGTGCCCACCTTTTCACGGAGCTGGTTGATGAAGATCATCACGCACCCGGTTTTGGAAATGGCACCCGAGAGTTTCCGCATCGCCTGTGACATCAGCCGCGCCTGCAGACCGACGTGGGAAGAACCCATATCCCCGTCGATTTCCTGTTGCGGTACCAGCGCCGCTACCGAGTCCACCACAATGACGTCGATGGCACCGGAACGCACCAGCGCTTCCGCAATTTCCAGTGCCTGCTCCCCGCTGTCGGGCTGGGAAACCAGCAGGTTGTTGATATCGACCCCGAGGTGTTTGGCGTACAGCGGGTCAAGGGCGTGCTCGGCGTCAATAAACGCCGCCTCGCCCCCCGCCTTCTGTACCTCTGCTACCACATGCAGGGCAACGGTGGTCTTACCGGAAGATTCCGGTCCGAAAATCTCAATGATTCTGCCGCGCGGAACCCCGCCGACCCCCAGCGCCATATCCAGCGTCAGCGAACCGGTCGAAACGGCACTGACGTTCATATCGGCAAGGCTGTCGCCCAGTTTCATGATGGCGCCCTTGCCCATGCTTTTTTCAATGCGGGAAATGGCGGTTTCGAGCGCCGCCTTTTTGTCCGCCGCCGGTGCGGGCGGGGGCGTCGGTGCTGCTTTTTTGGTTGCCATGTCGGTTTCTCCTTACTTTTGATCGTTTGGGGTCAGATGTCCATACGGATGGCGCCTGCCGGGCGGATGCGCAGCATCATGGCAGCGCCTTCGCCGAAGATGGCATCCATCTCCCGGCGGAAGTCCTCCGCCAATTCCCGTTTGACAAAGACCTGAATGGTGCCGGCAAAGCCACCGCCATGTACACGCCAGGCGCAGCCCTTACCGGAAAGCAGCCCTTCGGTCACCGCCAGCGCCAGCGAAAGCCCTTGTTCCCTGACGTTCAGCGTGGTATAGACGTTTTGCAGATATTTGAAGCTGGAGTCACCCGATGCGCAGATGCCCGCAAGGAATCCGTCGGTCGAGTCGCTCTTCAGCGCTGCTGCCACGGTGGCAACGCGGTCGTTTTCCCGAATGAAGTGCAGAGCACGCAGAATGGCACGGTCGCCGACGGTTTCCCGCAGGGCGGGAATCTTTTTACGCAACTCTTCCTCGCTCAGCCCGCGCAGTACTTCACGCCCGAACGTGGCTGCCACCGCCTTCATTTCTTCGGGGACCGAGGCATAGTCGGCGTTCAGGTTGGCGTGGTTGCCGCCCGTGTTGACAATGCACAGCATATATCCCTTTTCGTCCAGCGAGAAGGAGATCGGTTCGATCACGGGGTTTTTCGGATCGTTGAAATCAATGTACACAAACCCGCCAACGGCACATGCCATCTGATCCATCAGACCGCAGGGCTTGCCGAAGTACACGTTCTCGGCATACTGGGCGATCTTGGCGATTTCTTCGTTCGGTACGGCGCCTTCGTTATAAAGGTAATTGAGAATATTGCCGATCATGACCTCAAACGCGGCAGAGGAAGAGAGCCCCGAACCTTTCAGCACGCGGGAGGTGGTGTAGGCGTCAAATCCGCCGACGCGATAGCCGTACTTGCGGAACCCGCCGCACATACCGGCAACCAGCGCGTTGGATTTGAAGGCTTTCTGCTTTTCGGGCGTATCGCAGGCGTCCAGCGGTACGCGGTCTTCGGGGTAGCCTTCGCTGCGCACCCGTACCATCGGCTCGGCGGAGGGGGAGGCGACCGCGATTACGTCACGGTCAATGGCGGCTGCCAGCACGCGCCCGTGGTTGTGGTCGGTGTGGTTACCGCAAACTTCGGTACGGCCGGGAACGGAAAAGAGAAATACGTCTCTTTCCGCGCCGTAGAGGTCGGCAAACTCTTCCACCGCCTTGATGTAGCGCGCGGTCTGGAACGCCAGGTTTTCTTCGCCGTACAGGGTGCGGTAGTTTTCCAGCGCCCCGCCTTGCAAACGGGCAATCAGTTCATTCGGTTTCATGTCATTACTCCTTCGTATATGGAAATATGAAAATTACGGATGCGAGGAAAGGGCGGGGAGGTAGGAAAGAATCTCCTCCGCCAGTTCATCCGGGCTGCGCGGGGTGCCGTCGGCATGCTGTGCGGCAATCCGGATTCTGTCGGTTTCACGGGCAAACCAGGTCAGTTGCCGCTTGGCGTAACGGCGCGTGGCGGTCTTCAGGGCAAGCGTGGCGTCGGAGAGGGACATTTCCCCACGCAGGCAGGCGGCAAACTCCTTGTAGCCGATTGCCTGCCCCGCCGTACTGCCGGGGGAGAGCAGCCCTTCGTTAAACAGAGCACGTACCTCCTCCATCAGCCCGACGGCAAGCATTTCGTCTACCCTTTGGTCAATACGGCGGTAAAGTGCCTCCCGCTCCCAATCCAGAAAAAAGAGGACCATGGGCAGGGCAGGGGGCGTTTCCCGCGTGCGGCGGTCCCATTCGCTTTTCGGGGTGCCGGTAGCATAGAAAATTTCCAGCGCCCGGATGACGCGGCGCAGGTTGTTTGGGTGCGTGGCAGCGGCGGAGGGGGGATCTACCGTCTGTAACTCCTCCCACAACGCCCGGGCACCCTCCGGGGTGTTTGCCCGAGCGAGCAGTTCCCTGCGTAGCGGCGTTTCCCCCGGCACGTCTTGTGCCGTACTGCTCCCCCGCCGCGCAGCGGAAAGGTACAGCCCCGTGCCGCCGCAGAAAAGGGGCACCTTTCCCCGTGCCTCAATATCTTTTACGGCATCGGCGGCATCGGCGGCGTAGTCCGCCGCACTGTAAGGTTCTCCGATCTCCCGGATGTCCAGCAGATGATGGGGCAAGGCGGCGCGTTCCGCGGCACTCGGTTTGGCGGTGCCGATATCCATGCGCCGATAAATCTGCATCGAGTCGCACGAGATAATCTCCGCCCCGAGGCGGGCGCCGAGGGCAAGCGAAAGGGCGGTTTTCCCCGATGCGGTCGGTCCGACCACAGCGGGGATCGGTCTTAAAATCTCCGGTCGAGCCACGCGATCAGATCTCCGAAAAATTCTTCGCGGCAGGCGGGCAGTTCCCGGTGCAGTTCATGCCGCGCGCCGGGGTAGAGTTTCACGGTCACGTCCTTTCCGCCGGCAGCGGAAAGACGGGCGGCAAGCGCGCGCGGCGCTTTGCCGTAGTTGCCGACCGGGTCGGCATCCCCCGCAAGAATCAGGGTCGGCATACTTTTCGGATAGACCCGGATAAAACGGGAGGCGGAAACGCGGGCGACCAGCGAGAACAGGTCGCAGTACGCCTGCGCGGTAAAGGTAAAGTTGGAGAGCGGGTCGGCAATCGTGGCGGCAACCATTTCGTCATCCCGCGTCAGCCAGTCCTTGCCGATGGGGTCGTTATGGTTGATTTTTTTGTTATAGGAGCCGAACACCGCGCGCGTCAGGGCGGGGGAACGGTAGTAGGCGCCCTTTCTTCGCACAACGGCAGAGGCAACCGCTTTTCCGAACGATGCCAGCCGGTTGTTGCCCGTACCGAGGAACACCACGCCGTCAATATCCCGGTAGTAACTGATGGTATAAAGCCGCGCGAGGTAGGAACCCATGCTGTGCCCGATCAGAATGACGGGGGCGCCGTTGAACTGGGTGCGCATCAGCAGGGTCAGTTTGTGCACATCGGTCACCACCGTGTCCTCGCCGTCCTCCCCCGCAAAAAAACCAAGTTCGTCGCTGTGGCGGGCGGTGTGCCCGTGCCCGAGGTGATCTTCCCCGCATACGGCATATCCTTCCTCACACAGCCGCACCGCCAGTTCCCGGTAATTGCCCATATGGTCGCAAAGACCGTGCACCAGTTGCACCACGGCACGCACCGTGCGGTCCTTCGGGGTGTAAAGACAGGCGGCAATGTGGTTGCGCCCATCGCTTGAGGGGTAGGTGAATTCCTTATAGTTATAAGCCATAACTCCTCCTTAACGCCGGTCGGCGACGGCGCGTACTTCTTCCGCGGTGGGGAAATAGGACGGACGGCTTCCGTTCTTGACAATCAGGGCGTCCAGCGCCATGCCGAAGCGGCAGGCGGCGCGCATATCCCGCCCGTTGCGCAGGTATTCGAGGAATACCGCTGCGGCAAGGGAAGGACAGAGCGGCACCCCGTCCGGGTGGCGGGCGCCTCCCACCTCCAGGTTGTGGTACACGCCGTCATAGTAGAAGATTCCGCGCTCGCCCATTTTAATCAGGTAATATTTGGCACGGACATGCTTGCCCAGTTCGATCACCGCCTTCAGCCCCGAGGTAGAGCCGATGGTGGGAATCCCGGTCAGTTGCTCCACTTCCGCGCTGTCGGCAATGAACGCCTCCACCGCGCCGAGGGAGTGCAGGGGGGTATCGGGGCAGACGCCGGCAGCGTCTAAAAACAGGGGAACTCCGCCGGCACTTGCCGCACGGGAAACCGAAAGCAGAATCTCCGCCGGCAGCCCGAGTTGCAGGTAGGCGGCATTCGCCCCCGCGCCCTGCATGGCGCGTTCCACATCCGCCCGTTGCAGATTGGCGTTGGCGCCGGGGTAGTGGATGGTACGGCGGTTGCCGTTTGCTTCCTGTATCACAACGCGCAGCCCGGTAGCGGCGCGGGGGTCGATTGCCACATAGCGGGAATCCAGCCCGTTTTCTTCATACAGGTTCAAAAGGCGCTTGCCGTGAATGTCGTTGCCGACCCGCGCCACAAAGCAGGCGCTGCCGCCGAGGGCGGTAATCGCCATGGCGGAGAGGGCGCCGCTGCCCCCGGCGCTGTAACGGCATTTGCCGGATTCGGTCGAACCGGTGCCGGCGGCAGGCATGGATTTGACCGGCATCAGAAGGTCCATATCCGCACTGCCGACCACCAGAATGTTTTCTCGCATTTGTTCCTCCTTCCTGCACCGTGCGGCGCAGGGTGAATCTTTCTTACTTGAAAATGGGGAAAGCCGCGCCCGCGCACGGGCGCCGCTCTTTTTTGATCGATGCCACTATTATAGTACAGACCGGGAAAAAAAGCAAGGGGATTTTCGCGGACACTCCTAGTCGGCAAGGGAAATCACTCCGGCGTCGCGGGAAAAACCGCGAACCATATCCCGCTCCCGCCGATGGCAGGTAAAGACCAGGGTCTGCTGCCCGCCGTCCCCGGCGGCAAGTGCGCCGAGCGCCCGCCGGGTCCGGTCATCGTCCAGGTGCGCGAAACTTTCGTCAAAGCAGACGGGCGGCTTTTCTTTGTATAACAGGTCAATGAGTGCCATGCGCAGGGAAAGATAGGCAAGATCCTGCGTGCCGGTGCTGAGATAGTCCACGGTATGCGTGCCGCTTTCGGTCATCACCGAAACGGCAAGATCACCGCCCACGCCCATCTCCCGGTATTTGCCGCCGGTCATGGTTTGCATCATGCCGCGGGCATAAGCCGAGAGGCGCGGGGAAATTTCGCCGCGCAGCCGCGCTCCCGCACCGCTGATGGCGTCATACGCCATCTGGCAGGCAGCGTGCTGTTCCTTTGCCGCCCGTAACTCTTCCCGCACGGCGGCAAGTTCGGCATCCAGCACGGCGGGGTCTTCCGCCCTGCCGCGGATGGCAAGGGTTGCGTTTTCCAGTTCCCGCCGCTTATCGAGAAGGCTTTGCTGCTGGGCGCGGAACAGGGTGATCTGATCCCGCCATTTTCCGAGTTGCAGGTCGGTGAGGGGAACGGTACGGTCCTGCGGCAGCGCCGCGCGGGCGGCATCCTCGTCTTTGCCCGCCAGTTGCCCCCGCAGGGTGTCCAGAATGCCGAGGGCGGTGTTCTTCGCCGCCTCCTGCTTTTTTCTTTCTTCAAAAAGGTTGCGCGCCTCCGTCACGGTACGATCCAGCAGGTCTTTTTCTTCCGCCTCGTCCTCGGGCAGAACCGCACCGAAACGGGAAAGAACGGCGGCAAGGTCGGCACGTGCCCGCGTGTATTCGGCAGAGGTGCTGTTTTCTCCCTCACTTGCCCCGCGGGCGGCGGCGGTATATGCCATCAGGCGGCGCCGCCCCTCCTCCAGTTCGGTGCGGCGGGTCTGCCAGGTGCCCTCGTCCGTGACACCGTAATCCCGGAAGATGGCACACAAACAGCGATGCAACACCCATGCCCGGTAGGCAAGCGCCCCTGCGCCGGCAAGTAGAACTCCGCAAAGAACGATGCCGAGAACGGTAAGAAAGGCAGGCACGGCAAGCGCCGTGATGAGGGCGGCAATCCCACCCGCCGCCAGCACCGCCGCCCCCGCCAGTGCGGCGGTGCGGTGCGTTCTGGCGGAACGGATGCGGGCGGTGACGGCGGCAACGCCGCCTTCCTTTTCCACCCGTTCCAGAAGGGCAGCCGTGTCCTCCGAAAGACCGGCGCCCTGCAGGTTCGCTTTCTTTTCACACGCCTCCCGGTAACGGCGGCGGGTCTCTTCTTCCGTGCGGCGGGAGACGGCAAGATCGGTCAGATCTCCCTCTCCGCAGGCATAGGCGGGGGTGTCGGCAAGCGCCGCCAGCACCCGGTCGGCTTCTTCGTTCTGCCGCTCCGCCTCGTGCAGGCGGTCATAGGCGGCGCAGGTCAGAATCGCGTCCTCTTCGCGCTCCCGCTGCGTGACCTCCCGCAATTTTGCCTCGTTTGCTTCCAGGCGGCGGTGGATGGACGAAAGTTCGCTCTCGTCCGAAAGCAGCGCCGCGTTTTGTTCTTCGGCAGCGGCAAGACGGCGGGTAAGGTCGGCTTCTTTTGCACCAAGGTCGTAAAGCAAGCCGCCTTTTCCGTTCTTGTGAAGCAGCGAACGGCGCAGGGCATCCAACTTGTCCAGCGCCCGCGGCACGTTCACGTTTTCATCGCCCGAAAACAGCAGGTTTTCAATCGCCTCGTTCAGCGAGGCGCCCCCGACGCGCGGGGTATCTACCTGCCCGACAAAGGCGGTTGAAAGAAAAATTTCTTCCGGCACGCCGAGAAAATAAACGCCGGGCTGTTCGTCACATTCCACGGGGGTGCCGGTTTCCGCATCCAGAATCTTATAACTTTCCCGGTAAGTCTCCCGTCCGCGGGCAGTGCTGCTTGCCGTGGCAAAGCGCTCCACCCGGTACCGTTTTCCTTTTGCGGTCAGGGTCATGCTGCCCCCCGCGCGTCCGTTCTGCCAGGAAAGGCGCTTGCGCTTTTCCCCCACCTCGTTCCCCCGTGCGGCGGGGAACCCGTAAAGCAGAAACCGGATAAACGCCGCAAGGGTACTTTTGCCCGACTCGTTTTCCCCTTCCACAATGTTCAGGCGCGGACCGAAGGAGCAGTCAAAGTCGTGCAGTTTCCCGAAACTGTCAATGTGAATTTTTTCGATGATCACTTTTTCTCCACCCCCGCCCCTTCATTGCCGGAAAGAAAGCGGATGGCACGTTCCACCGCATCCTTGGCGTTGTACCACGGTTCCTCGTCGTATCGGTAATCGAATTTTTTGCAGAACCAACTGACATCCTTGCCGAGGGCGTCCAGGCAGGTTTTTTCCATCTGCGAGAGCGCCGCGTAAAAATCGGGAAATTCCTTTTTGCCGAGCGTTTCCTTTCCCATGGCAAGCAGGCGGCGGTAGTGCGGCAGGCAGAAATAAGGCTGCGCCTTGCACTTGTCACGGAAGGCGGCGTCATTCTGCCACAAAAGCAGCACCGTTTCAAACATCCGGGAGAGGTATCCTTCCACCCGCTCGCAGACATAACACCCCTTTTCCAGCCGGTCAAGGCGCCGGAGCGTCTCTCCCCCGACGCCGGAAAACAGGGCGCCGATGCCGCCCCCCTCCAGGTCGCCTTTCACTTTTTCCAGGTGGCTCTCCAGAATCAGCCCCAGCCCCAGGCGATTCTTGCGGCGGAACATCATGTCAAAATGGCGGTGGCAGAAGCCGACCTCATTCGTTCGTTTCCGCACGTCCGGTTCCATCATCGAGGCACCGAGGATGAGGGAAAGTTCATTTTCCTCCAGGCGGTTATAGAGGGCGCACATCGGGCAGCCGCAGGCAGGGTCGGCGGCAGAGGCGTCAAACGCCTCATTGACGGGAATGGTGTAGAGCTGTTCCATGTGGGGACCTCCGTTCGGTTTTTTGCGCGGTACTTGACATTTTTCGCAAGACCATGTATAATAAAGACGATTATATTACTTATTATACACGATTCTTCTCGCTTTTGCAAGGGGACGCCCGTTCCCCGCACGGAAAATTTTTATCCTGCGATCAAGAGGGGATTTTAAATGAAAGTACTGATCTTAACCGTTACCGCGGGCGGCGGGCACAATTCCACCGCCTCTGCGATTCAGACCTGTTTTGAAAAACGCGGCATCGATTGCCGGGTGCTGGACGCTTACCTGAACGTCAACCGCGGACTCTACAGCCTGATCTCCAAAGGCTACCTGCTTTCCACGGCGGATTTCAAAAAAACCTACGCTTATTTTTACGCCAAACTCGAAAAGCGACGCAGCAACTCTTATTCCACCTCCTTTACCCGTACCGCCTACGGTATGTTCCGCAAAAAGATGCTGGCAGCCATTGATGAATACCAGCCGGATGTGATTGTTTATACCCACGTGTTTGCCGGCATTATGCTGGATGTGCTGGATCAGCGCTCCCCCCTGCAGGTGCGCACCATCGGCGTGCTGACCGATTTTGCCATGCACCCGTTCTGGGAGGAGACGCTGCGCACCGACCGGGTGGTGATTCCGAATGAAATGCTGATTCCCGCCGCCCTGCGCAAGGGGTTGCGGGAAGAACAGATTGCACCGATCGGTATTCCGATTCGCCCGCAGTTTTCCGAGAGGGTGGATCGGGCGGAGGCGCGGCGCCATTTCGGGTTGGCGGAAGACCGCACCACCCTCCTTCTGATGGGGGGCAGCATGGGCTACGGCTCGATTGCCGAGACGCTTGCCGATCTGGACGCGCTGCCAAACCCGATGCAGATTCTTTGCGTGTGTGGCAGTAACCAGAAGGCGAAAGAGGAAATTGACGGGATGACGTTCCGGCATACCGTGAAAAATTTCGGTTATACCGATGAAGTCAGCCTGATGATGGACGCCGCCGACTGTATTGTGACTAAGCCCGGCGGGCTGACAACCAGTGAGGCGCTTGCCAAACGCCTGCCCATGGTCATCTGCAACCCCATTCCGGGGCAGGAGGACCGCAATACCGAATTCCTGCTCAACAACGGCGCGGCGGTGCGCGTCAGCAAAACCAGCCGCCTGTCGGACGTGATTTACCAACTCTTTCTCTATCCGAACCGCATTGAACTGATGAAACAGAATATCGACCTGATCCGCAAGCCGAATGCGACCGAGAATTTAGCCGACCTTGCCGAGATGCTTGCCGCCGAAAAGCGCACCTGACGCAAAGAATCGGCTCGTTCTCCGAAAACCGCCGGGAAAAGAACACAGTTCCCCCCGGCGGTTTTCCCTTTTTTCCGTCTCCCCGCATACACTGCAAAGGAAACCATACGGAAAAGAGGAGTTTTTTCATGCTTGTTGCCAAAGAGTATAACCGCCGGAACGCGCTGACCTACGCCCGCCGCTGGGCGCTGGACCGTAATCCTCTGTATTTCAATTACACCGGTATGGGGGGAAACTGTACGAATTTTGTCTCCCAGTGCGTGTATGCCGGGGGGTGTACCATGAACTATACCCCCGTGTTCGGGTGGTATTACCTTTCCCCGTCGGAGCGGACGGCGTCCTGGACGGGGGTGACGTTTTTTTACAATTTCCTCATGGGCAATACCGGGGTCGGTCCGTTCGGCAGAGAAGTCGGACGGGAGGAACTTCTGCCGGGAGATGTCATCCAACTCGGACGCGAGGAGGGCGGTTTTTATCATTCGCTTCTCGTGCTGGAAAAGACCGAGGAGGATTATTTCGTGGCGGCGCAGTCGGACGACGCACTTGACCGCCCGCTCTCTACTTACTCTTACGATTATGCCCGGTACCTGCACATCGACGGCATCCGTCTCTCGGTGCCCGATACGGGGGATTGCTTTGCCTCGTTGCTTGCCGGTACCGCCATTCTGCCCGATCTTTCCGCCGCGCCGCCGCTGCCGCCCCTGCCCGATGAAATGCCGGGGGAAACGGAGGAGGAAGAAGCGCCGCCCACGCCGGAAGAACTCCCGCAACCTGTACCCGATATGCCGGAGGACAGCCGGTTGCGCCCCCCTGCCGCCGGGGAAACGGGCGGCGGCACGGGAACGGGAGAAGCGCCGCCCGCCGGGCAGTAACCGCGCAAAAAAACGGGGAGAATTGCTGAAAAAGGAATACGGCGGTAAAAAAACCGTGAATTTTTTAAAAGAACCCACAAAAAAATTTTTCTCTCCGCTTGCAAAGTGTATTTTTCTATGATATAATAGCGGCAGAGCGGTGTATTTTGGGATAAAAACCGTGCAGAACGGGGGTTGTGGCATGGCAGACGGCGCATTTTCTTATGTGCAGCGGAATCTTGCCACGGTCCTTTCGGAGTTGCGCGCCGTTGCCGACCGGGTCGGCAAACCGCCCCCCCTTTTGGTCGCTGTCACCAAAAGCGCAAGCGATGGGGAGGTACTCGCTCTTGCCGCCGCCGGCGTTCCCGCCATGGCGGAAAACCGGGTGCCGAATTTCCGTGCCCGGGCAGCGTTGCTCGCAGCGGCGGGGTATCCGGTTCCGCTGCATCTGATCGGCTCGCTGCAAAAAAACAAAGTGAAGTACATCGCGGCGGAAGCCGCCCTCATTCAGTCGCTGGATTCTTTTTCCCTTGCGGAGGAGATCGAGCGGCAGGGCGCCCGTGTCGGGCGCCGGATTCCGGTGCTGGCGGAGGTCAATATCGGCAATGAGGAAAGCAAGGGCGGCGTGATGCGGGATGATTTTTGCGCATTTGTGCGGGAAATCGCGCGCCGCGCATATCCGCATATTGCCCTGCGGGGTGTGATGACCATGGCGCCCGCCATGGAGGAAGAGGAAGGGTATCGCCCTTATTTCCGCGCGACAAGAGAGTTGTTTGTTGCGCTGCGGGATGAGGGGTGCTTTACGGGGGTGCCGCTGCTTTCCATGGGGATGAGCGGCAGTTACCGCGTGGCAGCCGAGGAAGGCGCCGATCTTGTGCGCGTCGGCCGACGGCTGTTCTTAAAGGAAGAATAAAATAAATTTTTGTATAAATTGTTTTGGAGGATTTACAATATGTGGGGAAGAAAAAATACGCAGAACACGCAGAAGAACCAGTACGATCATCACTACTATGAGGATGATGTCAAGGACACGGTGGACGAAGAGGACGATGGGGATACGACGGCGAGCGGCAATGTCGGTTTCGGCGGCGTCAACCTCGGCGGCAGCAGCATTGAACTGAAACTCGTCCGTCCCGAGCAGTTTGAGGACGTTTCGGTGATTGCCGAGCATCTTCTCAACGGGCGCACGGTGGTCCTGAATCTGGAGGCTGCCAATAAGGACGTGGCACGCCGGATCATCGACTTCCTCAGCGGTGTGGCGTTCTCGATTGACGGGCAGATTAAGCGGGTTGCCAACAACACGTACATCATCACGCCGAACAATGTGGATGTGACCGATACCGGCGCTTTACGCGGCGAAAGCGGCGCGGAAGAGGATTGAGTCCTTTCTTTGCGCTTTTTTGAAGATTGCCCCCGCCCGATGCCATCGGGCGGGGGCAATTCCGAGTTATCTGCGGGGGTGGTTTTTGGATGAATGTTTTCCTTACGGCGCTGAACGTGCTTTGCGTCACGCTGCGCCTGTTTCTTTCACTCATGGAGTTTGCCATGTTTGCCCGCGCAGTGCTTTCTTTTCTTCCGCTGGAGGATGACAACCCGGTTTTCAACCTGGTGTGTGTCGTGACCGAGCCTGTGATTCTGCCGGTGCGCGCCCTGCTTTCCGTCCTGGGGTGGGATGGGGATTTGCCGTTTGATCTGGCGTTTTCCGTTACCATGCTGGTTCTGATGGTGGTCAACGTGGCGCTGCCGACCGTTACCGTCTGAGAGGGGGTACCTGTTTCTTGAAAAATTGGTTTCTTGCGCGAAAAGACAAGTTGTTTCCGCTGTTTTTGATTCCGATCATCGTGTTTCTTGACCAACTCAGCAAACGACTGGTGTTGCAGTATATCCGCCCGGAATATACCTACCCGCGGTCAAAGCCTTTTCTGCCCGGGGTGCTGGATTTTACCTACCGCACCAATACGGGCGGCGGTTGGTCGATTTTGGACGGACCGAACGAACGCTGGATTCTTCTGACCGTTTCCACGGTGGGGCTTCTTTGCCTGTTTGTGTTTCTTGTCGGCGTTCCGAAAACGCCGAAATTCATGAACTATGCCATTGCCATGATGTTCGGCGGCGGCGTGGGAAATATGATTGAGCGGGTCGGCGCGGGGTATGTGATTGACTTTCTTGAGATCCGGCTGTTTTCGTTCCCCACCTTTAATATAGCGGATTGCTTTATCAGTGTCGGCGCCTTGCTTCTGTTCGTTTGGCTGCTTTTTGACATCGGACGGGAAAAACGGGCGGTGAAAGAAAAAAGCGGGGGAGAGCATCATGACGACGCGCCCGGTGCGTGAAGAGGAAAACGGCATCCGTTTAGACAGTTTTTTAGCCGCGGCGGCGGGCATTTCCCGTTCCGCCGCGGCTAAACTGATTTCCGGGGGTCGCGTGACCGTCTGCGGCAGGGCGGCGGACAAGAATACCCGCCTGTGCGGGGGGGATACCGTCACGTATCTGCCGGAAGAACCCCGCCCCGCCGAGGCGGCGGCACAGGAGATTCCGCTGGATATTGTGTATGAGGATGACGATCTGCTCGTCATCAACAAGCCGGTCGGCATGGTGGTACACCCCGCTGCGGGGAATGAGGACGGTACGCTCGTCAACGCGCTGCTCTATCACTGCCGCGACAGCCTTTCGGGCATCGGCGGTGTGCTGCGCCCCGGCATTGTACACCGGATTGACAAAGATACAAGCGGCTTGCTTGCCGTGGCGAAGAACGATGCGGCGCACACTGCGCTTGCCGCACAGCTTGCCGACCATACCATGCATCGCATCTATTATGCCCTTGCCTCCGGCAGGTTCCGGGAGGCAGAGGGAACGGTGGATCTGCCGATCGGCAGAAACCCGCGCGACCGCAAAAAAATGGCGGTTCTGCGGGAGGCGGAAGGGCACGCGCGGCGCGCGGTGACGCATTACCGCGTGCTTGCCGACTTCGGGGATGTGACCTACCTCACCCTGCGGCTGGAAACCGGGCGAACCCACCAGATCCGCGTCCACATGGCTGCCCTCGGGCACCCGCTGCTCGGCGATACGACTTACGGTGGGGGACATACCCCGTTTGAAAAAAAACACGCCGCGCTCCTGCAGGGGCAGTGCCTCCATGCCGGGGAGTTGACTTTTATTCATCCCCGCACGGGGGAGCGTGTGACCTTCCGCTGTCCGCTGCCGCCGGAATTTGAGCGGCTGCTTGCCATTCTGCGGGCGCGGCAGGGGTAACACGTCAGAAAAGGGGCGGAACCGTGCAAGAGGTGCCGCACCGATTGCGCCAAGCGCGGCAGGACGGGCGAAACCCGTACGCCGGGCGCGTCGGACAAAACGGGGGAAGCATACCAAAAGCGCGGCGGACAAGACGCCGCGCCATGAACCGGGATCCCTGCGCGGCGGATTCCGAATCTGAAAACGAGGGGAATCCGATGATTGCACTCAGTGTATCCGATCTTTCGCTCTCTTTCGGCGGGCGGGAGATCCTTTCCCATATCAGTTTCGCGGTGAATGAGGGGGAACGGCTCGGCATTGTCGGCGTCAACGGCGCGGGCAAGACCTCGCTCTTCCGCCTGATTACCGGGGAATACACGCCGGACAGCGGCGCGGTCTTTTTAGCACGCGGCAAGACGGTGGGGCTGCTTTCGCAGAACACGGCGGAGGCGGGGCTGCGCGGTACCGAAACGCTGCTTGACCATATGATTGCCGCCTTTCCCGAACTGCTGGCAAGGGAACGGGAGATTGCCGCGCTGGAAGAAGAACTTGCCGCGCCCGGCACTGCCGATGCCGCCGTCATTGCCGAAAAAAGCCGGGCACTGGAAGAGTGCCACCGTATTTACGCGGCGGGCGGCGGGCTTGAATACCGCGCCCGCTGTCGCGCCATGCTGTTGCGCATGGGCTTTACCGAGGGGGAACTTTCGCTCCCCGTTTCGGCGCTCTCGGGCGGGCAGAATACCCGCCTTGCCCTTTCGCGCCTGCTTTGCCGTGCACCCGATATTCTGATGCTCGATGAGCCGACCAACCACCTGGACATTGACGCTCTGACATGGCTGGAAGAATTTCTTTCCGACTACAAAAAGACCGTGTTGCTTATCTCGCACGACCGCTATTTTCTTGACCGCGTGACCACCGCTACGCTGCACGTGGCGCATACCCATGCACGCCTGTACCCTGCTCCCTATACCCGCGCGCGGGAAATGGAGGAGGGCGAGCGGGCATCGCTTGAGAAACGCTATAAGGAGCAACAGAAGGAGATCGCACGGATTGAGGCGAATATTGCCTTTCAGCGCCGCTGCGGGCAGGAACACAATTTTGTTACCATCCGCGCCAAGCAGAAGCAACTGGACCGTATGGAGAAGGTGACGCTTGCGCCCCCGCCGCCGCGGGACATCCGCCTTTCGTTCCGGGAGGAGGAGAGCACCTCGCAGGACGTGGCGCAGGCGGAGCACCTTTGCTTTTCGTTTGGCGAGAAACCGTTGCTTTCGGACGTGTCGTTCCTTGTCCGGCGGGGAGAGCGGGTGCTCTTCCTCGGGCAGAACGGGTGCGGCAAATCCACCCTGATGAAACTGCTGATCGGACGCCTGACCCCGAAGAGCGGCAAACTCACCCTCGGTTCCCACATCAAACTGGGGTATTATGATCAGGAAAACCAGACGCTGACCGAGACCAACACCGTGTTCGGCGAGGTGCGGGACGCCTATCCTTCCAAAACCGACGGGGAACTTCGTTCGGCGCTCGCGCTCTTTCTGTTCGGGGCAGAGGATATGGAAAAAACCGTTTCGGTGCTCAGCGGCGGCGAACGTGCCCGCCTGACCTTTGCCAAACTGATTCTCGAAAAGGTCAATCTGCTGATTCTCGATGAGCCGACCAACCACCTGGACATCGGCTCGCGTGAGGCGCTCGAGGATGCGCTGCGCGCGTTTGAGGGCACGGTGATTGCCGTGTCGCACGACCGTTACTTTATCAACCGTGTGGCAACCCGCCTGATTGAGTTGGATGCCACCGCCCCCGGCGGCTGCCGGAACTACCCCCTTTCGGAAGGGGAAGATGCCTATGCCGCCTACCGCCGCGGGCGGGAGGCGCTTGCCGCCGCCGCGGAAGCGGCGGAGGCAGACGCGCCGCCCCCGCCGCCGAGCGCCGGCAAACAGCAGTATGAAGAAGCCAAGCGGAACGCCGCCAAAAAGCGCGCCGCCGAGCGCCGTCGCGCGGAGGCGGAGAAAAAGATTCCGCAGCTGGAGGCGGAACTCGATGCCCTCGAAACCGAACTGTTCGGTCCTGCCGCAAGCGATTACGTCCGTGCGGCGGAGATTGAGGAACGCCGCAGCGCCATCGAAGAAGAACTGCTCTCCCTTTACGAATTGACGATGGACACCTGAGCCCGGCTTGACGGCAGAGGGGATTTTGTGTTACAATGAAGAAAATGCGATAAAGGAGTACCGGATTTGGATATGCAGGCATGGGCGCTGCCAAGCGCCGCGGCACTTTCGTTCCTCGGAGATGCGGTGCATACGCTTGCCGTGCGGCGGCGGCTTGTTCTTCTCGGCTTTTCCCACGCGGGAAAACTGAACGAGGAGGCGCGCCGCCTGGTCAGCGCCGAAGCGCAGGCAGAACAGGCGCGGCGCTTGCTGCCGCGCCTCCGGGAGGCAGAGGCGGATGTCTACCGTCGCGCCTTCAACTCCTGCCATCTTAACCGCCCTCGCCATGCAAGCGGGGCGGATTACCGCGCCGCCACGGGGTTAGAGGCGGTTTTCGGTATGCTGGAATACACGGGGCAGCGGGAAAGACTGGACGAATTGATCGCCTGTGCGATCGGAGAAGAAGGAGAGAGTCATGATACAGAAAATTAAAGGAACGATGGACATTTTTCCCGAAGAGGCGGGCACATTTCAGTATTTAGAGCGCGTAATGCGGGAGGAGGCCGCGCGCTACGGGTTCGGGGAAATCCGCACCCCTACCATTGAGTGGACGGATCTGTTTGTCCGCGGGGTGGGGGATACGACCGACGTGGTGCAAAAGGAAATGTACACCTTTGCCGACCGGGATGAAAACCGCTCGATCTGCCTGCGGCCGGAGGGAACCTCTTCGGTGGTGCGCGCACTGATTGAAAACGGCAAGTGCGGCGACACCATGCCGCAGAAATACTACTACATCATCAACTGTTTCCGGCATGAAAAGCCTCAGGCGGGCAGGTCGCGCGAGTTCTTCCAGTTCGGCACCGAAATGTTCGGTTCGGACAGCCCGATGGCGGATGCCACCGCCATTGCCCTGGCGGCGTCGGTGTTCCGGCGGATCGGGCTGCGTTCCGTCCGGCTGCACCTCAACTCCATCGGCTGCCGCAACTGCCGCCCCTCCTATCGGGCGGCGCTGGTCGATTACTTTACGGGGCACCGGGACGAGTTGTGCGACACCTGCCGCACGCGCCTTGAAAAAAATCCGCTGCGGTTGCTGGACTGCAAAAATCCCCCCTGCGCGGCACTTGCCGCAAAAGCGCCCCGCACGGTCGATCATCTCTGCCCCGATTGCCGCGCGCACTTTGATACGCTTTGCCGCACGCTGGATGCTATGGGAATCTCCTATACGGTGGACCCTGCCATCGTCCGGGGGTTGGATTACTATACCCGCACCGTGTTTGAGTTTATCGCCGAGGGCATCGGTGCCCAATCGACGGTCTGCGGCGGCGGGCGGTATGACGGGCTTGTATCCTCGCTCGGCGGGGCGGATTTACCCGGCATCGGTTTCGGCATGGGCATTACCCGCGTGATTCTTGCCATGCAGGCAGAAGGAATATCGGCACCCGAGTCGGAGGTTCCTGCCCTTTATATTGCTGCCCTCGGGGAAGAAGCGGCGGTTGCCGCCATGGCGATTACCGAGCGGCTGCGCCGCGCGGGGCGTGTGGTGGAGTGCGATGTGGTTGGCAGAAGCCTGAAAGCGCAGATGAAATATGCCAACAAGCTGCGTGCCGCCTATACTCTGATTCTCGGGGGAGACGAGGTGGCAAGCGGCAGGGCGCAACTCCGTAATATGGCAGACGGCAGCCAGCGTGAGGTCACGCTTGCCGATTTCACGCTCTGATGGAGCGGGAAGCCTTTCTGCCCGTCAGCGCGGCGGATGTCCGCGCCCGCGGCTGGGACGGAGTGGATTTTGTTTATGTCACGGGAGATGCGTATGTGGATCACCCCTCCTTCGGGGTCGCCATCATCTCCCGCGTGCTGGAGGCGGAGGGGTTCCGCGTGGCGATTCTTGCCCAACCCGATTACCGGAGTTGCGACGATTTCCGCCGATTCGGAAGACCCCGTCTCGGCTTTCTGGTCACGGCAGGGAACATTGACTCCATGGTGGCGCATTACACGGTGGCAAAGCGCCGCCGCACGATGGATTACTATTCCCCCGGCGGGAAGATGGGAAGGCGCCCCGACCGCGCGGTGATTGTATATTGTAACCGCATCCGGGAGGCATACGGCGATGTGCCGATCATTCTTGGGGGGTTAGAGGCATCGCTGCGCCGCTTTGCCCATTACGATTACTGGGAAGACCGGATGCGCCGCAGCATTCTCATCGATTCCCGTGCGGACATCCTGACCTACGGGATGGGGGAGAATATCCTGCGGCGCCTGGCGCATCTTCTTGACCGCGGCATTCCCGTGCGGAAGATTCGTGATGTGCGCGGCTGTGTGTACCTTGCCCCGCGTGGGGAGGGGCTGCACTATGACGCTGTGTGCTGCGGTGACTATAACGAACTGAAGGCGGGCGGGGAAGCCTATGCCCGCGCTTTTGCCGTGCAGTACGATAACCAGGATGCCATCACCGGGCGGGCGGTGGTGGAGATGTATGACGATAAGATGCTGGTACAGAACCCGCCCATGCCGCCGCTGGAGCGGGAGGAACTGGATGCGGTTTACGCGCTGCCCTACACCCGCACCTATCACCCCGATTACGAGAAGGAGGGGGGCGTTCCCGCCATTGAAGAGGTGCGGTTTTCCATCACCCATAACCGCGGCTGCTTCGGCTCCTGCAATTTCTGCGCCATTACCTTCAATCAGGGGCGCGCGGTGCGTTCCCGCAGTGAAGAGAGCGTGCTGCGGGAAGCACGGCAGATTGCCGCCATGCCGGATTTCAAGGGGTACATTCACGACGTGGGCGGTCCCACCGCCAACTTCCGGGAACCGGCGTGCGAAAAGCAATTGACGCAGGGCGTTTGCCTGAAACGGAAGTGCCTCTTTCCCACCCCCTGTAAAAATCTGCGGGTCGATCACCTCGCTTATGCCGCCATGCTGCGGAAAATAGAGGAGATTCCGCGGGTCAAACGGGTCTTTATCCGCTCCGGCATCCGGTATGATTATCTGATGCAGGATCCCGACCGTACCTTCCTGCGGCAACTCATTTCCCACCATGTCAGCGGGCAACTCAAGGTCGCACCCGAACATTGTGCCGCTGGGGTTCTTGCCGCCATGGGCAAGCCCGGCATCGGTGTGTATGAGGCATTCAAACAGGAATACTTCCGCCTTTCACGGGAGGCAGGGAAGGAACAGTATCTGGTGCCGTACCTGATGTCCAGTCACCCCGGCTGCACCATGCGCGATGCGGTGGAACTGGCACTCTGGTTGAAAAAAGAGCATTATATGCCCGAGCAGGTGCAGGATTTCTACCCCACCCCCGGTACCCCTTCTACCGTGATGTATGCCACGGGCATCGACCCCCTGACGGGGAAACAGGTTTATGTGGCGCGCGACCATCGGGAAAAGCAACTCCAGCGTGCGCTTCTGCAGTACAGCCGCCCGCAGAACGCGGAACTGGTGCGGGAGGCGCTGCGCCTTGCCGGCAGAGAGGACCTCATCGGCATGGGCAGAGAGTGCCTTGTGCGCCCCGCCCGCCCGCTTTCCCCGAAAAGCGGCAGCGGCGTGCAGTATAACGGTCACCGCCCCGCCCGCGGCAAGCAAAAAGAAAAGACGCCCGCCCGCGGTACGCCCCACGGGGGCAGGATAAACTCCGGGAAAAGTGCCGCCTTTGAAAAAAGAAGGGAAGGCGCACGGGGGAGCGCGCCGCACCCCGGCGCGCGGCAAACCGCCGTCTCTGCCCCGAAAAACGGAAACAGGCAGGCTGCCCCGAAGAAAAACGGGTTGTCCCCGACCGGGCACCCAAAAAAGAAGTTCTGAAAAAAGCGCCGGTTCGGGGAACCGGCGCTTTTTGTGGCAGGAACTGGTGCTTGTATTCGGGCGAAAAATGTGCTACAATGAAACGAAAGTCGAAAAAAGGAGAATCGGTCATGCACCCAAACCAGAACGGGCACGGAATTGTGCTGTCCCCGGGGCAACTTGCGCTTTTGCGACGGGTGCCGCTCTTTGCGGGGCTATCCGCCGTGGAACGTGCGGTGGCGCTTTCCCTGCTGGAGGCGGGGATTCACCGCTACGGGCGGGGCGAGTATTTACACCGCATGGGGGAGCCGCTCAACCATTTCGGGCTGGTGCTTTCCGGCAACGTGCAGGTGTTTACCGATGATTTTGAGGGCAACCGCATGATGATGGCAAACGTCCTGCCGGGCGAAACCTTCGGGGAATCGCTTTGCTACCTCGAAAAACCTGCGGCACCTGTCAATATTCTCTCCCCGACCGAAAGCGATGTCATGTGGCTCCGCCTTGCCGGCATCCGTGCCCCGGGCGCCGACCCCTTTGCGTTTTCGCTGTTTTCACGCTTTACCGCCATGCTTGCCGCCCGCGCCCTGGATATGAACGAGCGGATTCAGATTCTTTCCAAAATGTCGCTGCGGGAAAAACTCTGCACCTTCCTTTCCGAATGGGAAAAGCGCAGCGGTAAAAAAACCTTCACCGTTCCCTTTGACCGCGCCACGCTCGCCGCTTACCTCGCGGTCAACCGCACCGCGCTCTCGCGCGAACTTTCCGCCATGCAAAAAGAGGGATTGATTGAGTTTTACCGCAGCAGCTTTAAGATTCTGCACTGATTTTGGTTGCCTCTGCAACCAAGCCGCAACAAAAAACGGAGTATAATGAAGAAAAAACGAAAGTTGGTTCCCAATTCATGAAAAAACTGCTGTCTCTTGTATTGCTTCTTTCCCTGTTGCTGTTGTCGTTTGCGGCGTGCGCCGAAAAGAAGCCCGACCCTGCTCCCGGCGACAAAACCGAACCCGGAACCGAGGAGGCGACTACCATCCGCATTGCCGGGCTGAAGGGGCCGACCTCAATGGGTCTTGTCAAACTGATGGAGGATAACGCGAACAAAACAGCAAAGAATTCCTATACCTTTTCCATTGCCGGCTCGGCAGATGAAGTGACCCCCAAACTGAAGACCGGGGAGTTGGATATGGCGGCGATTCCCGCAAACCTTGCCTCGGTACTCTACAACAACACAAGCGGGGAGATCCAGGTGCTTGCGGTCAACACGCTGGGCGTGGTATATCTGGTGGAAAGGGGCAATAGCGTGCAGGATTATGCCGACCTGCGCGGCAAAACGATCTTTGCCACCGGCAAGGGTTCCACGCCCGAATACGCGCTGCGTTATCTTCTTTCGCAGAACGGCATTGATCCCGACCGGGATGTGACAATCGAATGGAAATCCGAGCCGACCGAAGTGGTTGCCGCCATGAAAAAAGGCACGGCAACGGTTGCCATGCTGCCCCAGCCTTATGTGACCGTGGCGCTCGGCGCCGTGGAAGGGCTACGCATTGCCATCGACCTGTGCGAAGGGTGGGAAAAACTCGATAACGGCAGCCAGTTTATCACCGGCGTGCTGGTCGCACGGCGCGCATTTCTTGAGAAATATCCGAATGCCGTCAAAAACTTTTTGGAGGAGTATCGTGCCTCTACCGCTTTCATCAATGAAAATGTGGAAAAGGGCGCCGAACTGGTTGAAAAGTACGGCATTGTGAGTGCGGCGGTTGCCCGGCAGGCGATCCCCTATTGCCACATCACCTTCCTTGCAGGGGCGGAGATGAAGGCAGCGCTCTCCGGTTATCTCACTGTACTTTACGGGCAGAACCCGAAGGCAGTCGGCAACGCCCTGCCGGGGGATGACTTCTACTATGCGGCAACATAAAAAGCCTGGAAAAAAAGGCTGCCGCAGCACGCTTTTGCGTGCTGCGGCAGCCCTTCTTGCCCTTCTTGTCTGGCAGGCAGCGGCGCTGTTTGTGGGGGAGCAGTTGTTGCTTGCCTCCCCGCTCTCGGTTGTCGGGCGGCTGGTTTCTCTGCTCACGGACGGGAATTTCCTCGCCGCGCTCGGCTTCACCTTTCTCCGCATTGCGGCGGGGTACGGCGGGGCATTCCTTTGCGGGGTGCTGCTCGGGGCGCTTGCAGGGCGTTTTCCCATGGTGGAAACGCTGCTCTTTCCCTATATGATTACCATTCGCTCGGTGCCGGTGGCTTCTTTTGTTGTCGTGGCGTTGATCTGGCTGTCGTCTGCCGAACTTTCCGCCTTTGTTTCGTTTCTCATTGTGCTGCCGCTGATTTACAACGGAGTGCTGACGGGGGTGCGTGGCGCCGATCCCAAAATGCTGGAGATGGCGGCGGTCTTTCGCGTGCCGCTTTGGCGACGGGTGCGCTGTATCTGGCTGCCCGCCCTGCGCCCGCATCTTGGCAGTGCGGCGGGGGTGGCAATCGGGCTTGCCTGGAAATCGGGCGTGGCTGCCGAACTGATCGGCATTCCCCGTGGCTCGGTCGGGGAATATCTCTATGAATCCAAAGTGTATCTCGATACCGCCACGCTCTTTGCCGTCACGGTGGTGATCGTGCTTGCCAGTACGCTGTGCGAAAAGGGGCTTGCGTTCCTCTTTCGCCGGGCGGGGAAGGAGAAAACCGCATGAAGGACGTGATGTTGCGCGGCATCGAAAAGCGTTTTGGGGATGTTCCCGTGCTTCGCGGCGTGACCATGACGCTGCCTGCCGGCAAGACAACCTGCCTCATGGGCAGATCCGGCTGCGGAAAAACCACCCTGTTCCGGATTTTGCTCGGCATCCTTCCGCCCGATGCGGGAGAAGTGATCGGCATGCCCGAGAAGAAAGCGGCGGTCTTTCAGGAGGATCGGCTGCTCCCCGGTTTCACCGCAAGGGAGAACGTGTTGTTTGCCATGCGGCATAAAGACCCCGCGGCAGCCGATGCGTGTCTTTCGGCGCTGGGGCTGGGGGAGGCGATTTTCCGCCCCGCGGCGGCGCTTTCCGGCGGTATGTGCCGGCGGGTTGCCATTGCCCGCGCCCTGATGGCGGAGAGTGATTTTCTTGCCATGGACGAACCCTTCAAAGGGCTGGACGGGGAGACGCGCGCTTCGGTTGTGGCGTATATCCGCGCCCGCACGGTGGGCAAAACGCTCCTGATTATCACCCATGAGGAAGAGGAGGCGGCGCTGCTCGGCGCCCCGATTCTGCACCTTGAATAAAAAACGCCCCCGTGCGGGGGCGTTTTTTATTCGTCAAACTCGCACATGACAAGACCGGGATTTTTGTCTTTTGCCCAATCCACTGCCCAGTTGCCGGGGAAGATCAGCAGATAATTGCCACGGAAATCCTGCACCAGGCGCGTGTCGCTGCCAAGGGTCAGGGAAGAGGGTTCAAAATCATCCCCCACCTTCAGGCGGCGGATGATCTGGTGCGGCATATCGTGCCGGTAAATGCTGACGCCGTATTCGTCCTTCAGTCGGTATTCCAGCACTTCAAACTGCAGCACGCCCACCACGCCGACTACCACGCGCTCCATTCCGCAACCGGGTTCGAGAAAAATCTGAATGGCGCCTTCCTGCGCGATCTGCTCCATGCCCTTGGCAAACTGTTTCCGTTTCATGGAATCGGTCTGCTCCACCATGGCAAAATGCTCGGGGGTAAAGGTCGGAATTTTATCAAATTGGAGGTGCTTTTGCGAGGGGTCTACCACCGTGTCGCCGATGGAGAAGATGCCGGGGTCAAACACCCCGATGATGTCGCCCGCGTAGGCGTGGTCGATCACCGCCCGCTCTTCCGCCATCATCTGCTGCGGCTGCGAGAGGCGGAATGCCTTGCCGCCCTGCACATGGAAATATTCCTTCCCCCGCTCAAACTCGCCCGAGCAGATCCGCAAAAAAGCAATGCGGTCGCGGTGCGCGCGGTTCATGTTGGCTTGAATCTTGAACACGAAAGCCGAAAAATAGGGGTCAAAGGGGTTGACCACACACGCTCCTGCCCGGCGGGGCAGCGGCGGCGTGGTCATGCGCAGAAACGCCTCAAGAAACGCTTCCACCCCGAAGTTGGTCAGCGCCGAACCGAAGAATACCGGGCTGAGTTCCCCGCGCCGCACACGGTCAATATCAAATTCATAGCCTGCCACATCGACCAGTTCTACCTGTTCCACCAGTTCGGTACGGCGGCGCTCACCGATCAGGGCGTCCAGCTTTTCGGTGTCGGTCATGTCACAGGCAATGCCCGCAATGCGGTTGCGCCCGGCGTGCATCTGGTCAAATGCCAGCACTTCCCGCTTTTCACGGTCATATACGCCGCGAAAATCCTGCCCGCAGCCGATCGGCCAGTTCATCGGATAGGTGCCGATCGAAAATTCGTGTTCCAGTTCATCGAGAAGGTCGAACGGGTCGCGTGCCTCCCGGTCCATTTTGTTGATGAAGGTGAAGATCGGAATGTGGCGCATGGCGCAAACGCGGAAGAGTTTGCGCGTCTGCGGTTCAATGCCCTTTGCCGCGTCAATCACCATCACGGCGGAATCTGCCGCCATCAGCGTGCGGTAGGTATCCTCCGAAAAGTCCTGGTGCCCCGGCGTATCCAGAATATTGATGCAGTACCCCTCATAGGAAAACTGCATGACCGAGGAGGTGATGGAGATTCCGCGCTGCTTCTCCAGTGCCATCCAGTCCGATGTGGCATGGTGGTCGCTTGCTTTCCCCTTCACGCTGCCGGCCGATTGAATCGCGCCTCCGTACAGCAGCAGTTTTTCGGTCAGTGTGGTTTTACCGGCGTCGGGGTGCGAGATAATGGCAAACGTCCGCCGCCGTTCGATTTGTTTTTCACATTCCGTCATGATATGCTCCGCCTTTTTCAATCTAACCTATGTATTATACTACACTTTCATCCAATATGCAACTCCTTTCTTTTCATTTTTTCTCTTGTAATTCCTCCTTTTTCATGTTAAAATGGAGAAAAAGCAAAGCGAGGTTTCGCATATGGCACTTGCACAACTTTCCTTCTTTTCCCACACGCTCCGCCGGGGAGTGGGAGCCAATGTCGTTTTGCCGCAGGAAAATCCGCCGTCGTGCGGCAAGACCCGCAAAACGCTGTATCTCCTGCACGGGCTCTCAGACGATCACACCATGTGGTCGCGGCGCACGTCGATAGAGCGGTATGCCGAAAAATACGGCATTTTTGTGGTCATGCCGGACGGCGGACGCGGCTGGTACACCGATGCCTGCCACGGGGAAAAATTTTATACTTTCATGACCGAGGAACTGCCCGCCGTCATGCGGTCGTTCTTTGCCGGTATGAGCGAGCGGCGGGAAGATAATTACATTGCGGGGCTTTCCATGGGCGGGTTCGGCGCCATGAAAATTGCCTTGCACCATCCCGATCGGTTCGCGGGGGCGGCATCGCTTTCGGGGGCGCTGGATGTCGAGCGCCTGGTGCGGGAGCGGCAGATTGCCGAGCCGACTTACTGGAACGATATTTTCGGCTCTGCCGATGCGATTCCCGGTTCGGATCATGACGTATTTCTGTGGGCAAAGAAAAACGCCGCGGCGCTGGACCGGATTTATCTTGGCTGCGGATATGACGATGATCTGCTCGATTCCACGAAGAAAATGGATGCCCTGCTCTGCGAGTGCGGCGTTCCGCATGAGGTACACTATGCCCCCGGTGCGCATAACTGGGTGTTCTGGGATGCGGAGATCGTGCGGGTGCTGGACTTCTTCTTCGGAAAGTAAGAAAAAAGCGGAAAAGCCTTGCTTTTCCGCTGTTTTTATGTTACACTGGACGTGCAATATTTTGCAGGAAAGAAAGGATATTCGGGATATGGAGAAACTGACCAAAATCGGCGTACAGCTTTACACCATCCGTGATTTTATGACAACGGAAGAGGATATCAAGCGCAGTTTTGCGCGGCTGAAGGATCTCGGCTATGACGAGGCACAGACGGCGGGCTGCCAGATTCCTTACGCCACCTTCGGCAAACTGGCAAAAGAGGCGGGCATTACCATTGTGGGCACCCACGATAATTTTGACCGCATGGTGGAGGACCCCGAGGGCAGCATGGACGACCACGACGCGCTCGGCACCAAGGTCATGGGCATCGGTGGCTTCTTTGACGCAACGAAGGAGGGGTATGACCGTTTCATCGCGCGGGCAAACACCGTAGCAAACCATATCAAGGCACGCGGCTTCTCGTTCACTTACCACAACCACAGCCATGAGTTTATCAAACAGGACGGCAAACGGATTATGGATCGGCTGGCGGATGAACTGACGGCGGATAACATCAGTTTTGTTCTGGATACTTACTGGGTTCAGCACGGCGGCGGGGATGTACGCCACTGGATCGAAAAACTGGCGGGCAGAGTGGATATTCTGCACCTCAAGGATATGGCACGTTCGCAGGACAACGAAAAACCGCAGTATTATACCGAAATCGGTAACGGCAACCTGTGGTGGGAGGGTATTATCGAAACCGCACTCCGCACAGGGGTCAAGCACTTTGTGGTAGAGCAGGATGTCTGCCCCGGCGACCCGTTTGAGAGCCTTCGCCAGAGCAGCGAATATCTGCACGCCAACTTTTTTTGATGGAGGGGATACCCAATGAGCCGGATTGTATATAACATGGATATGGGCTGGCGCTTCCGCCCGGACAGCGAAGCGGATACGGTGGTGGAAAGCAATAGCCACGCCTCTTCCTATAACAGTTGCAAGGCGGGTGCCGCCGGCAGCGGCGCCGCCATCCACCTTGACGACAATACGTGGCGGGAGGTTGACCTGCCCCACGACTATTATGCCGAGAGTGATTTTTCCGAGAACAATCTGATCTCCCACGGGTACCGTACCCGCGGCAACGCCTGGTACCGGAAGGCGTTTTATCTCGATCAGAGCCTGGCGGGCAAGCAGGTCTTCCTTTGCTTTGAGGGAACTGCCGTCAATGCCGAGTTCTATGTCAACGGCAGCCTGATGGACCGTTCTTTCTCCGCCTATACCGAGTCGGCTTTCGATATTACCGACCGCGTGTATTTCGGCAAAGATAAAGTCAACCTCATCGCCGTCCGTATTGACGGTATGGCGACCGAGGGCTGGTGGTACGAGGGCGCCGGCATCTACCGTCATGTGCACCTTTATGTCAAGGATATGCTGCACATTGCCCACAACGGCATCTACGGCAAGCCGGTTCTGCGCCCCGGCACGAAGAACAGCTGGGTGGTGGAAGTGGAGACCGAGGTGGAAAACCGTTCCTACGAAACCCGGTCCGGCACCGTACACGCCGCACTGTATGACGGTGATGTGTGCGTGGCAGAGGCAAAGCCGGAGGGCATCACGCTGCCGTTTACCACCACAGGTACGGTAAGGCAGAAACTTGCCGTCTCCCGTCCCACCCGGTGGGATGTGGACTGCCCGAAACTTTATACCCTGCGCGTTACCGTGGAAAGGGACGGGGAAGAGGTGGATGCGGACGAGACCCGCATCGGCTTCCGTACCTTCCGCGTGGATGCGGAACGGGGCTTCTTCCTCAATGACCGCCCGCTGAAGATCAAGGGAACCTGCAACCACCAGGATCACGCCGGCGTCGGTGTAGCAGTGCCGGACAGCGTGCAGTATTACCGGGTCCGTCGCCTGAAGGAGATGGGCACCAATGCCTATCGCTGTTCCCATAACCTGCCGACCAAGGCGGTGCTGGATGCCTGCGATGAACTCGGCATGATTGTCATGGATGAAAACCGCCGCTTTGAATCGCGCGATGAGGTGCTGCGGTACCTGGATATTATGGTAAAGCGCGACCGTAACCACCCCTCGGTGATCTTCTGGTCGCTCTTCAATGAAGAACCGTTGCAAAACACGCCCGAGGGCGCGAATATCTTCCGCCATATGAAGAGCCGCGTGCTGCATTTGGACGATACCCGTCTGATTACCGGCGCCATTAACGGTTCGATGGAGGGGGCGGGGCTGGAGATGGATGTGACCGGCATCAATTACGGGCTTGCCGGTATTCCCGGTTTCCACGAAAAATACCCGCACCAGCCGATCATCGGCTCCGAAAACAACAGTGCCGTTACCACCCGCGGCTGCTACCGCAGCGACAGGGAAGGGGCGCAGGTACTGAGCAACTATGACGAAGAGGCGGTGCCGTGGGGGCAGACCGTGCGGGAAACCTGGGATTTTGTCCGCAAAAACGAATATTTTGCCGGTATCTTTATCTGGACGGGCTTTGACTATCGCGGCGAGCCAACCCCCTTTACCTGGCCGTCGGTCTCCTCGCAGTTCGGGATTCTGGATACCTGCGGATTCCCGAAGGATGCTTTCTTCTACAATAAAGCCTGCTTTACCGAAAAGCCGATGGTACATCTGCTGCCGCACTGGAACTGGAAAAAAGGCGAGACGGTGCGGGTCGCCGCCCCGACCAACTGTGAAGAGGTAGAACTGTTCCTCAACGGCAAATCGCTCGGCAGAAAAACGGGCGACTGCATTGCCACCCCCGAGTGGCAGGTGACTTTTGCCCCCGGCAGACTGGTGGCAAAGGGCTACCGCCGCGGCAAGTGTGTGGCAAAGGATGAGGTTCGCACGGCAGGGAAGCCTTACGCCGTCCGTCTGTTGCCCGACCGCACCACCGTGCAGAACGATGGGGAGGATACGGTGCCCGTCAATGTTGCCGTGGTGGATCGCCGCGGCGTTGTGGTGCCGGATGCCTCGCACCTTCTCACCTTTACCGTGACGGGCGACGGGTTCGTTCGCGGCGTCGGCAACGGCGACCCGAACAGCCATGAGCCGGATACGGTAAACTATCGCCATGCTTACTGCGGGCTTTGCCAGGCACTTCTGACCGCCAAAACGGGGGCAAAGACCCTTGCCCTGCGCGTGGAGGGAGAGGGGCTGGTTCCCGCGGAGATGACGTTTGACGTGGAGGAGGTACCGCGCCCGCTTTACATGAAGAGCGTGGTCGGTTCGGGCGGTGTCACCGCTTTCACCGTTTCGGCGGTGACGGCGGAACGCCCCGATCCTCTCATCCGACTGTCGGATAACGATATGAACTCCTTCACGCCGATCGAGACGGTAGGACACCACCAGGGAGATTTCTGCTCCGGCTGGCGGGTTTACCGCGCCCTGACCCGGATGCGCGACGGTTCCGGGTTCCATATGATTTTCCCGAACCTGATCGCGGATGATATGGAAGTGTATCTCAACGGCAAAAAGGTGTATGAAATGCATACCCCCTTTAACGGGCAGACTTCCTTCACCGCGCTGGATATTCCGCTGCGGGACGAGGATCTTCCGCCGGTCGGAGAGATGCTGGAGTTCCGTCTGCTTCTGTACATCAAGGATGCCCCGTGGGCGGGTATCCGTGACGGATTCCGGTTGGTTCCCGACGAAGACTGATCAAAAAGGCGCGGCTTTGCCGCGCCTTTTCCTTTTCAGTGCTCGCTGTGCTTTTTGCGGTTCTGCTGCTGGTTCTGATTTTGCTGCTGGTTTTGCTGTTGGTTCTGATTCTGATTCTGCTGCTGATTCTGCTGCTGATTCTGCTGTTGCTGGTTTTTGTTCTGATTCTGCATGATGGTATCCTCATTTTTTATTTTTCCGCGCAGGCGGTCGCCCTTTATTATGTACGGCATGGGGGATTCCTACACGCTTTTCGGGAAAAGTTCCGCACTTTTCTTGTAATTTTTTTGCCGATATGGTAAAATAGAAAAAAACGTGTGCGGAGGCATCCTTATGGGCGTTGTAATCGGAATCGATGTGGGCGGCAGCACCACCAAAATTGTCGGGTTTCGGAAAACCGCCGTCGGGCGGGAGTTGATCTCGCCCCTGCTGGTGAAGGCGACCGACCCGGTGACCTCTATCTACGGGGCATTCGGCAAATTTACCGATGTCAACGGGCTTGCGCTCGCGGATATCGAAAAGGTACTGACCACGGGGGTCGGCGCTTCTTATCTTTCCCGCCCAATCTACAATTTACCCTGCGGTGCGGTGCCCGAGTTTTCCAGCATCGGGCGCGGGGGGCTGTACCTTTCCCGCCTGCCGGAGGCGATTGTGGTCAGCATGGGCACCGGCACCGCCATTGTGCATGCCCGTGCGGGGCAGGAGACGCACTACCTCGGCGGTACCGGGGTGGGCGGCGGTACTATCCTCGGGCTTTCCAAAAAAATGCTCGGCATTGAGAGTGTGGCGCACCTGGAGGAACTGGCGACGGAGGGAGACCTTTCCCGCGTGGATCTGCGCATCGGGGATATTACCAAGAAAGATGACCTGACCGCCCTGCCCGAGACTATGACGGCGGCGAACTTCGGCAAACTCTCCGACCTTGCCGGGCAGGGGGACGTGGCGCTCGGCATCCTCAACATGGTGTTTGAAACCATCGGCATGCTTGCCCTTTTCGCCGCACGGGCGGAAAATGTGAAGGATATTGTTCTGACCGGCAATCTGACCGGAATTCCGTATGCTTCCCATGTGTTTGCCACCCTTTCGGATATGTTCCGCGTGCGCTTCTTCATTCCCGAGCACGCGCAGTACGCAACCGTGATCGGCACGGCACTGGCAGACGATGAACAGCTATGAAAAAATCTACGCGGTGGTGCGGGGGATCCCGCGCGGATGTGTCATGACCTACGGCGGTGTGGCTGCCGCCGCCGGTAACCCGCGTATGGCACGGATCGTAGGCGGTGCGCTGCACCATAACCCTGCGCCGGGGTGGATTCCCTGCCACCGTGTGGTGAACCGGGAGGGCGGTCTTGCCCCTGCGTTTGCCTTCGGGGGAGAAAAGGTGCAACGGGCCATGCTTGTTGCGGAAGGCGTTCCGTTCCTTCCCGACGGGCGGGTGGATCTTGCCCGTTGCCGTTATATGCCGCCAAAGGAGGAGCCATGCAGAACCTGATGCGATTTCTGACCCCGAAAAGCCGCGTGGCGTATATCGACGACCGCGGCAGCGTGCGGCAGGCACTGGAGAAAATGCGCTACCACGGTTATAACGCCCTACCCGTGATCGATGGGGAGGGGAAGTATGTCGGTACCCTGACTGAGGGGGATTTTCTTTGGTTTCTGATCGGACGCGGTAATGCCGATCTGCGCGCGTGTGAAGATACGCCGGTGCATACCCTCCTGCGCCCCGATTGGAACCCCGCTGTGCGGGCGGATGCCACCATGAGGGATCTTCTGCCACGGGTAGAGGAGCGGAATTTTGTGCCGGTGGTGGATGACCGGGATTGCTTTGTCGGGCTGATTACCCGGCGGGATGTGCTCAGTTATTTTGCCCGCCGCGCGAAGGGGGCGGAGGACGAATGAAAAAAAGAGGGGGTTTTCTTTCCCGCGCACGGGGGGCACTTCCCGTGGTGTTCTTTTTCCTTTCGCTGGTGTATGCCTTTTACCGGGCGGACGGGATTGCGGACGTGCTGATTTACGCGGCGTTCGGCGCCGTGGCGGCGCTTTTGCTTTTTCTCCTTCTATCGTTGCTTTGCCGCCTGTTCCGGGTATAAAGAAACGGCGGGGTCGTTTGACCCCGCCGTGGTTTTTTATGTTATTGTGCCGTCTGCATACGGTAAAACTCGCCTTTTTTCTCCATCAGTTCCGCATAAGAGCCAATCTCGGCACACCGCCCGTCTTTGATCACGGCAATGCGGTCTGCGTCCCGGATGGTGGAAAGACGGTGCGCCACAATGAAGGTGGTGCGGTTGTGCGTCAGGTTGTTGATGGCGCGCTGAATTTCTTTTTCCGAAATGCTGTCCAGCGCCGAGGTTGCCTCGTCCAGAATAATCACATCCGGGTCGCGGATGATGGCGCGGGCAATCGAAAGCCGCTGCCGCTGCCCGCCGGAGAGGTTGGCGCCGTGTTCTTCCAGCATGGTATCCACTCCGTTCGGCAGGGTAGAGATAAAGTTTGTCAGCCGCGCCGCCTCCAGCGCACGGGCAACCACCTCATCGGTGGCGTTCTTGACACCGTAGGTGATGTTTTCCCGGATCGTGCCGGTGAACAGCACGCTGTTCTGCGGCACAATGGCAATGTGCTTGCGGTAACTGTGCAGGTCAATGTTGCGGATGTCGATGCCGTCGATCAGCAACTCGCCCGACTGTGCGGTGTTGAAGCCGATTACCAGGTTGAGAATGGTGGATTTGCCCGAGCCGCTCTCGCCCACAATAGCAATCGTTTCTCCTGCATGTACATGTAAATCCAGCCCAAGGAGCAGGGGCTGATCTTCTTCATAGCAGAAATGCACGTCGCGGAATTCGTATTCTCCCCGCAGCGTTTCCATTTTGATCTTGCCGGCGTTATCCTCCACGTCCCGGTTGGCAAGAATCTCACCGATCGAATTGACCGATTCCAGCCCCTTGGTGATAATCGGCATCATGCCGATCAGGGTGGAGACCTGCCCGGTCAGCGTAGAGAAATAAGACTGATACAGAGAAATATCGCCGACCTGAATCTGCCCGCAATACGCCATCCACGAAGAAAAGACGAGACACACGAGCTGGAAGATATTGAACACCACCCACGAG
>CAKSLR010000005.1 GCA_934467435.1 uncultured Eubacteriales bacterium
GCTTTATTCCGCTGCTTTCGCCGAGTTCTGCAAAAGTAGTATCGCACTTTGTCATGTTTTGGTTCGTTGATCACTTTTCCGCCCGCCTTCTGAACGCCGCAAACGGAATATTTCACGCCGCCGAAAAGCAGCCTTACGTTGGAAACGAAAATCGAATCTTCGCCAAAACCCTCTCCTGCAACGTATTCGACGGGTTTATTTTTCATAGCGAAACGAATGGTAGCAACACCGCTTATCTGTAAAATCTTTCAGAACGTTTCTCTAAAGTTGTTTGATGAACTTGTCGTCCCCGGTTTGAACGCCCGGATTCGTACCGATCAGGCAGGACGTTATGGCAACTTACTTTCGCACCCGATCCACATAAGGCATCTCCTTTTATCGAAGAATTAAAATGAGACAAACCGTGATTTGACATATTTGTTATATCACACGAAATCCGTTTTGTCAAGGCGTTTGCAAGAACATTCCGCAAACCCATCCGCACCTTTGTCAAAACGGGCAAAGGGCATGATACGGATATACAGGCGGATATATGCTTGCGGATCAGGGCAGAAAGAACAAAAAAGGGCAGGTCATGCGTGATTTTGCCGTCTGCCCGGAGGAAGCGGAGATGGTGCGCGAGATCTTCCGGATGATTGCCGAGAAGGGATACCGCAACCGAAAGCCTTTGGAACGCATCGAACGATGCCGTATGTCGGGGAGGAATGCGGGGAAGAGGCCGATCGCGCGACGCGCGTGCTGCCGGCGGGTTGCCGCTAAGTGTCAAAAATTCCTGCGGGGCAGCCAAAATGGCTGCCCCACAGGGATTTTTTCTTTTATACAAACAGGTCTTCCATGCCCCAGTCGCACAAAAACAGAATGGCGAACGTGTAGCAGAGGTGGAAGAGCGAGGTGTTCCATTTTCCGTCCTTGCTCCACGCCTCAAACGTGGCGGTCGCGCCCTCCCGCAGCATGTTCCGCCATCTGCCCTCGCTTTTCAGCATCGCGCGGATTTCCGCCTCCCGCCCCTCGCGCTTGAGCCCGACGAGCGAGGCAAAGGTCATGAAGAATGCCGAGCATGCCGGCGGTTTTTCGGTGATCATCCGAATGATGTTCTCCCGCGTCTCGGCATCCGGACAAAGCCCGACCGCCAGTGCCATGGCACAGGACGGCAGCGCATGGTGAAAGCTGCCCGGCGCATCACGGAACCGGTGCGCATCGGCATCAAAAAACACCGAAAGATAACGGTCCACCAGCGGTGTTTCGTCCCGGTAAGCGGGAAGCCCGAGGTGTGCCGCTATGCGGTTGAGCCCCTTCACCGCCGCGATATAATAGGCGTTGATGACGCTGTGCGTGCCGACCGCAACCCGCCCTTCGGTCAGGTCAAAGTCGTAGCCGTCACGCGCCGCCTGCGGCCAGTCCACCACGCACCATTTGTCCAGGTCATAAAGCAGCCCGTCGCGCTCGTAGGCGGTGCGGTAGGCATCCAGCACCGCCGCGATCTTCGGGTAATTCTCCCGCGCAAAATCGGCTTTCCCCGAAAGTTTCATCTGCGCCAGCAGCAACGCCGGGAGCATCAGTACATACTCGGCAATTTCCTGCATGTAGGAGCAGGGGGCGCAGGTCATCAGCGTCGGCGTGATGCGGGCGGTGTCCAGGATGTTCGTCATCAGTTTTTCCATCATGGCGGTCTTGCCGGTCAGAACGGCGTGCGCCGTGGAGGAGTAGGCGCCGTCGGCAAGGTACTGCCCCTTTTCGCGGTCCATGCAGTCCTGTATGACCTCCTGGACCCCGTAGGTCAGCGAACGCACGCACAAATCCCAGACCGCGCGCAACTCCGGGTCGTCCGAGCCGCATGCCCGCACGACCCGCATCGGGTAGTGGCGGGCAATGCATTTCACCTCGTCCACCTCCGCCCCCGGCGGCAGCGCAAGGAACAGATAGCGGAAAGAGAGGTAGTCGTACTGCCGGAATTCGTCCCGCCTGCCCGAGAGAATCATTTTCTCTTCATATACGCAGTTCGCGCGGAGCCGGTAGCGCACGCTGCCGTCGTCCTGCAGTTCCTGCCCCAGAAGAATGCGGATCTCGTCTCCCGCCCGCCCGGTCACAACAAAGTCCGGGTAGCCGACAACCATCTGCCCGAAGTCCGCAAACAGCCCGTCCGCCGTGCGCCGCACCTCTGCCGGGCAAACGGTTTCGAAGGTCAGCGGCTCGGTCGGCTGCTTTTCAAAGGTATAGGCAGCCCGGCTCGGCGCGGCATGGCACCAGCCGCTGTCGTCAAATGCCGGCGCTTCAAAGCCGACCTCGGGCGCCGCGGCGCGGTAGCACTCGGCAAACTGCGTGTCGTAGCCGAAGGTGGAGAGCGCCGTGTAGCCGGTGTGAAAGGCGCACTTTACCCCCTCGCCGCTGGCGGCAAGAAGGCACCCGTCCGCCAGAATGTCAAAAATCAGCATATGCCGGTTGTCGCCGCTGCACCATACGCGGTTGATCAGCCCCTGGTAGTAGGTGTGAAACGCCGCGGTGTTTTCGCCCGGGTGCAGGTAGTCGGTGATGTCTGCCTCCATGTAGTAATAGCGGAAATCAAATCCCGGCGCAGGTCCCTGCGTCACAAACTTTCCGTTGATATAGAGTTTGAAATAGTCGTCGGCGGAGAGCCGGATCCGAACGCGCCCGCCCCCGTAGCCGAAGGTCGTCCGAAACAGGACGTGCCGGTTTTCGGGCATTTCGCCGCGCGCCGGCGCGGCTTCCAGCTGCCGGTGCCAGAGTGTGACCGGCTCGTAGCCGGCAAGGTCGGGGTGCGTGATCGGAATCCCTTTGAAAATTTCCATACCTTCCCCTCGTTTTTTCACAGGATACCCCATTGTACCAGATTTTTTTCCGCTTGTCAAGCGCGATTCCGCCTGCCGGAACCGAAAATCCTCTCCGCCCAAAGGCCGGGGGAAAGCCCCTTGAAAAAATTTCCCGCGCCCGGCGCGGGAGAAATCGAAAAACGGCTATTGAAAAATTTGCGTTTTTATCGTATAATAGAAGAGAATGGGTAAGAGTCCGAACCGAATGACGGCGGGCTTCTCTTTTGCGTTCCGCGGGAAAGTGAAAAACGTTCCGGCACGCCTGCGGTTTGCGGGGTTCGTTTTGTACCCGCGCCGACCACGGTCGGCGCCCCTTTCAACGCCCCTAGCGGCAATCCCAAACTCCGTGGATCGGGCGCTTGCGGTACCCTGCGGGGGAGTTTGTCCGAAAATACCGGAAAAATCCGAAAAATAACGATAACGGGAGAATAGAAAATGGCGTTTCACCCCGAAAAATCAACGGAAAGATTTGAAAAAAAAGTCTGGCTTGCCACGCCGACCATGCACGGCGAAGAACTGAAATATATGACCGAGGCGTTTGCCACCAACTGGATGTCCACGGTCGGCGAGAATATCAACGAAGTGGAGCGTATCGCTGCCGAGGAGGCGGGGATGGCGTATGCTGTGGGGCTTTCCTGTTGTACGGCAGCGCTGCATCTTGCCGTCAAGGCGGCGGGCGAACGGTTGTACGGCAAGCCCCCGATCAGCCACGGCACGCTGGAGGGCAGGCGCGTGTTCTGTTCGGATATGACCTTTGACGCTACCCTTAACCCGGTGGTTTACGAGGGCGGCATTCCCGTTTTTATTGATACCGAGGCGGAATCCTGGAACATGGATCCCGTGGCGCTCGAAAAAGCATTTGCCGTATATCCCGATGTGAAACTGGTCGTCTGTGCCGAACTGTACGGGTTCCCGGGGCGGATGGATCTGATCCAACAAATTTGCGAAAAGCACGGCGCACTTTTGATCGAGGACGCCGCCGAAGCCATGGGCGCGACCCTGAACGGCAAACCGTGCGGTTCGTTTGGTGATTATGCCGCCGTCAGTTACAACGGCAATAAAATCATTACCGGATCTTCCGGCGGGTGCCTGCTCACCAATGAGATCGAAGTGGCAAACAAAGTGCGCAAGTGGTCAACCCAGGCGCGTGAAAATGCGCCGTGGTACCAGCATGAAGAAGTCGGCTACAACTACCGCATGAGCAATGTGGTGGCGGGCGTCATCCGCGGTCAATATCCGCACCTCGGGGAACATATCGCGCAGAAAAAGGCAATTTACGAGCGCTACCGCGACGGACTGAAAGATCTGCCTGTCCACATGAACCCGATTCTCGACGGGGCAGAGCCGAATTATTGGCTGTCCGCTCTGATGATTGATCCAGACTATATGTGCAAGCAGGTCAGAGACGATTCCCATGCTCTTTACAGAAAAGAAAAAGGCAAAACCTGCCCGACCGAGATTTTGGAGACCCTTGCAAGTCTTAACGCCGAGGGCAGACCGATCTGGAAGCCGATGCACCTGCAGCCGATGTACCGGATGCATGAGGTGATCGGCAGAGAAGGAACGCTCCGCTGCCGTACCAATGCCTATATCGCCGGCGGCGTGACCGATGTCGGCGCGGATCTCTTTGCGCGCGGCTGTTGTCTGCCGAGCGATAATAAGATGACAGCGGAGCAGCAGGATCGGGTGATTGCGATCATCCGTGCCTGCTTTGCGTAATCACCCCAAACAGGAGAAGCGAATGTACGCAAAATTTTGGAAACGTTTTTTGGATGTGACCCTGTCCTTCCTTGCCCTGCTTGTGCTGTCGCCCCTGCTGTTGCTTCTGACGCTTGCGGGCGCGATTGCGATGAGAGGGAATCCGTTCTTTATCCAGCCGCGACCGGGGAAAAAGGGAAAGGACGGGAAAGAAACCATCTTTTATCTGGTGAAATTGCGGTCGATGAGCAACAAACGGGACGAAAACGGAGAACTCCTCCCCGACCATCAGCGCCTTGGCAGGTATGGCGCGTTTCTGCGCAGCACCTCCCTTGACGAGTTGGTTTCGCTTGTCAACATTCTGGCGGGCGATCTTTCCATCGTCGGTCCGCGCCCGCAGCTGGTTCGCGACATGGTTTTTATGACAGAGGAACAGCGCCGCCGGCACGACGTGCGCCCCGGGCTTACGGGGCTTGCGCAGGTGAACGGACGGAACAACATCACCTGGGAGCAGAAGTTTGCCTATGACCTGCAGTATATTGACCGGGGCATTACGTTTTGGGGCGACCTGAAGATCCTTTTACAGACGGTCGGTAAAGTCCTCAAACGGAGCGATACCGTCCGGGAGGGTACCGTGTCGGACATGGACTTCGGCGATTGGCTCAGGATGGAAGGCAAAGTCACAGAAGGCGAGTATGCGGAAAAACAGGCACAAGCGCGGGAACTTCTGGGAGTGTGAAGCCATGAAGACGGACGAATGGAAATGTTATCATCGTGCCGTGATTCCCCGAACACCGCCTCATGTGGTACCCGATCTGCGTCCGATCGAGGATGGGAGCATCTGGAAAATTTGGAGGAGGGGGAGACCACTCCTCGCAAGGTGGATCACGGATTTCGATTGCGGGTACGAAACCAACTGGTGGTATGTCATCAAGGATACGCCGTTTGATATCGATGCCCTAAAAGCAAAACGGAGATATGAAATTACCAAAGGGTTAAAAAATTTTGATGTCAGAATCATCGATCCGCGTGCGTATAAGGAGGAACTGTATCGGGTTCAGGTTGCCGCGGTTTCTGCCTGGCCCTCCAAATACCGTCCTTTGACGGATCAAGAGAGGTTCACGAACGGAATTGACGCCTGGGGGCGTTATGCGGTTTTCGGAGCTTTTTGGAAAGAAACAAAGGAACTGGCAGGATACGCGCTGCTGTCAAGCGATGGGGAAGGTGTGATCAATTTTCAAACGATGATGACAGTCCCCTCGCTTGAAAAATATTCGGTGAATGCCGCATTGGTATGGAAAGTGGTAACCCAATGTACGGAGTTCCTTTCGGCAGGCGGGATTCTTTGCGATGGCGCAAGGAGCATTCGGCATGAAACCGCCTTTCAGGACTATCTGGAAAAGTATTTCGGCTTTCGAAAAGCGTATTGTCACTTGCATGTCCGATATCACCCTAAGATCAAATGGTTGATCCGGTTTTTGTTTCCGTTGCGGAAAGCTTTGCTTGCCTTAGACGGAATTGGAGTGGTGCACTCTGTCAACGGTGTTCTGAAAATGGAGGAGATCTGTCGCGGCGACGCCGCGGAAGGGAACCGGTAACATGAAATACTGCATTTCCGATGTGCACGGGGCATACGGGCTTTTCGGGGCGCTCCTCCATGCCATCCGTTTTTCGGAGGGGGATGTCCTGTACATTTGCGGCGACATCATCGATAAAGGAAAAAACTCGATCCGGCTTGCCGGGCAGATTGCCGCTTCCCCGAACATGCGTTGCCTTCTCGGCAATCATGAGGCTGCCTTTCTGCAACGCTACCATTCCCTGATGCAGACTTCCCCGAAGGATTTTGATGCGGTTCTCCGAACCCTGCAGTCGTATTTCCCCGAGGAGGGGGCGCTGCTGGACTGGGATCTGGTGGACTGGCTGGACGGTCTGCCGACCTATATCGAAGAGGAGGATTTTGTCTGCGTCCACGCGGGGGTTCCCCTTGATGCCGGTCACCGTATGCTCCCGCTTGCGGCGGCGCGGACCGAAACCCTGCTGTATGACCGCCGCTTCAAAAATCCCGATGTGATTTCCGAAAGTCCGAAATGCGTGTTCTTCGGTCACACCCGAACCGCCTGCGTGTGCGGGGAAAATCGGATTCTTGCCTATCGCCGGAATCCGGCGGTGCCGGCAAGGGGCATCGCCGATTATGCCAAGGTGCACCTGGATACCGGCGCCCCGGAGAGCGGCGTGCTCGGCTGCTTTTGCGTGGATACGTGTGAAGAAATTTATGTCACGGAACCGTCCCCCCGGCGGTAAACGGCTGCTTTCCCGAAACAAAAAAGAACCGGCATGCCGGTTCTTTTTTCTGTTTTCGGTTTTTACTGAATGGCGGGCTGCTCTTTGAGGTCCTCATAGAAAGCGGCGTTCGCTGCCTGCATATAGGCAGAGACCCAAAGGGTGCCGATGCCGAGGCACAGCGAACCGACGATGATCCAGCCAAGGAAACTGAGTTGCAGGCAGAAGTATTCCCACTTATGCCCGTTCATCATCTTGCGGCTTTCGGTGATGCAGGTGTTTGCGTCATACTCGGGGTGTTCGATGGCGATATAAAAACTCTGCGAATAGGCAATCGCCTTTACGATGCCGGGAATGAAAAAGAGCATCGACCACAGCGCGGTAAACAATTCTACAAGAAAACCGACCAGAATGTGGTTGCCGATCGAACCGCGGAACCCGTCCAGCAGGGAATCCACCTTGTTTTTCCGCTCGGTGTTTCGCAAAAGGTGCAGGGTGTAGGAGCAAAGCCCGATGGTGAGAGGGCCGAGGAGAAGAAGCGGACCGATAAAAATAAAGGAAGAGGCACCGAGAATGGCGCCGACTACCAGCACCGCAAGAACCAGGTAAAGCCAGGTATTGCCGAAGATGTTGCCGTCAAGCGCTTCCCGTGCGCGTCTGCGATATTCGGAACTGGATTGCATATGAGTAACCTCCTTTCGGTTATCGGTTTCATTGTAGCATTTCCGCGCCGGTTTGTCAAGGGCAAACGGGCAATTCTTCTGCGGGGCGGTCAAAAATGACCTTTGCCCTCCGCCTTTCCCGGGTGGGGATCTGCCAGCCGGCAAGCAGCGCCGCACCCCGCGGGGCGATTTCCCCTGCGCCCCCCGCGCGCGTCCGGCGGAACGCGATTCCCGCACGGAGCGGGCGGATGACCCACGCACCGACGGCAAAAAGGCAGGCAAGCCACCGCGTGGCTTGCCTGCCTTTTTTGCTGTCTTCCGTCAGAGCACCTTGCTGAGAAAATCGCGCAGCCGGGGGCTTTTCGGATGGTGGAAAATTTCGTCCGGCGTGCCGGACTCCTGAATATTGCCGTCCGCCATAAAGAGTACGCGGTCGGCGACCTCCCGCGCAAATCCCATCTCGTGGGTAACAATCACCATGGTCATGCCCTCGTGCGCCAGATCTTTGATGAGGTCCAGCACCTCCCCGATCATTTCGGGATCGAGGGCAGAGGTCGGCTCGTCAAACAGCATCACACGCGGATTCATGGCAAGCGCCCGCACAATGGCAATGCGCTGCTTCTGCCCGCCCGAAAGGGTGGAGGGGTAGACCCCCGCCTTGTCCTTCAGCCCGATGCGGTCGAGCAGTTCGTAGGCGCGCGCCTTCGCTTCGGCGGCAATCTTTTCGTTTGTCGTGGTGATGGGCAAAAGCGGCTTTTTCTTTTTCGCCGGGCGGAAGAGGTTCGTTATCTTCACCCGTGCGTTGTGCCGCTTTGCTTCCCGCAGGTGCTTGCGGCGCAGATAAACCGGCGCCAGCATGATGTTCTGCAGCACCGTTTTGTTGGCAAACAGGTTAAAGGACTGGAACACCATGCCCATGCTCTCGCGGTGGCGGTTGATGTCCACCCGCATGTCGGCAAGGTCCTCGCCTTCATAAAAAATCGAGCCGGAGGTCGGATCCTCCATGCAGTTCAGGCAACGCAGGAAGGTGGACTTACCGCTGCCGGAGGGACCGATGATGACGATTTTTTCGCCGTCATGAATCACCTCGTTCACATCGTTCAGCACCACCAGTTTGCCGTAGTGCTTGGAGAGGTGCCGGACTTCAATCAGGACATTGCTGTTATCCGCGCTCATTCTTCTTCAGCCTCCCCTCCAGCAGTTTGATGCCGATCGAGATCAGCATGACCAGCAGAATGTAGATGATTGCCATGGCGATATACGGCACCATGTAGTGATAGGTGATGTTACCGATTTCGGTGAAGACTTTGTAAAGATCGACCGCCGCCACAAAACTGGCAATCGAGGTATCTTTAATCAGGGCAATGAACTCGTTGCCGAGCGTGGGAAGAATGTTCTTCACCGCCTGCGGAATGATGATCTTGCGCATGGTCACGCCGAAGGAAAGACCGATGGCGCGCCCCGCCTCCATCTGCCCCGGGTCAACGGCAAGAATGCCCGCCCGCATGATTTCGGAAACATAGGCGCCGCTGTTCAGCCCGAACACGAGAATACAGGTAGCGAGGGAAGACAGATTCAGGCGGATCAGCGGAAAGAGCACGTAATAGGAGAGCAACAGCTGCACCACCATCGGTGTGCCGCGGAAAAAAGCCACATACACGCGGCAGATCTTGTCCAGCACGCGCGGCAGGCGCTTGTATTTCGGCATCACCGCCACGGCGGCAATCAGCGTACCGATCACAATGCCGATCAAAAGACCGAACACGGCAATTTCTACGGTATTGACCAGCCCTACCTTCAGCACCCGTTCCCACGAGCCGTGGTCGATCAATTCCGTCCAGAACTCGCGGAATTCCCTTTGTAAATTCATAAAAAACAACCCTTTCTGATGTGGAAACAGCCCTGCCGGCAAAATACCGGCGGGGCTTTTGGCCTATGGGGTTCGGGATCAGCCGTTGATCTTCGCGGCAATGGCTTTTGCCGGACCGTTATCCACAATCACATAGTCGATGCTGCCCTGCACCATGGCGGTCACGGCAAGTGCGGCATAGTCATACGCCATCTTGGTGGCGGGCAGACCGGGGAACCCGTAACCGTCGGGATCGTCCGCATCGCCCTCAATGTAAATCTCACCGGTGGTGCCGGTCTGGCAGCCGATCTTCTTGCCGGTCTGCGCATTCAGAATCTTCACCACATCTTCGGCGGTCTTGCAGGTATCAAAGGTGGTGTCGCTCGCCTTCACCATCAGAACCTGGGAGGCGTTGTAGTAACTGTCGGTAAAGGTGACCGCTTTCGCACGCTTCTCGGTCACGGTCAGACCCGCCATGCCGATGTCGCACTTCTGCCCGGTGTAGCCGTTGCCGTCTTCATCCACGGCGCCGTTGACCGATGCCACAACCGCTTCAAACTTCATATCCATAATGACCAGTTCTTTCCCGAGCGATTCGGCAAGATAGTAGGCAATCTCCAGATCAATGCCGGAGTACTTGTTGCCCTCTACCATCTCAAAGGGGGCAAACCCGGTGGAGGTGGCGACCACAAGCTGGTCTTTCGAGGCGTCCAGCTTGGCGGATTCAAACTTCAGGGGAGTACCGTTCTCACCGAAGTAGTTGTTGCAGATCTCATTGAACTTGCCGTTTTTCTGAATCTCTTTCAGGAAGGCGTTGGTCTTTTCCAGCAGTTCGGTGTCGTTCTTGTTGACGCAGAACGCGTACTTTTCTTCGGACAGGGGAATGTCAACGACCTTGACCTTCGCGCTGTCGGCGTCGGAGCAGGAAGCAAACGCGAGCGCCGAACACAGCAGCATCGCGACAAGCAGGGTAAGCGAAAGGATTTTCTTCATGATGATACCTCTTTCTTTTGGGTGCGGGGAAGTCCGCTTCGTTGTTTTGTGGCATCATTATACACCGCAACCGGCGGAATGTCAATAGGTTTTTGAATAAAAAATCAAGTTTGGCTAATATTTATACATATGGTGCCAAAGACGCCCCTCTTTTGTACGATGTGCGCAAAAACAGCAAAGCAACACACGGAAAAACACGCCGCTCCTGCGGAACGAAACCGAAAATCGGGGAAACGCCGGGGGCGGAAGCGGCGCTGCGTGAATGAATATACGGTGAATATTCGGAATATTTATTCATTCAAGCGCAAAAAAGAAAGGGGAGCTAGTCGCCGCTCCCCCCGAAAAAGAAAATCTGCCCGTCCCGCAGGTAAAATCCGCCCTCTTTTTTCTCCCCGGCAAGGGGCAGCCCCGCCGCGCGCAGGTAGGAGAGAGAGCAGAGCCTGCCGTGCCGGCTCTCAAACACATCGCCGGAAACCACGCGGCGGAGCGTCCGTCCGCCGCGGAGCAGCACCGTTTCCCGCCGCACCGAAAAGAACCCGCCCCCGTCCTGCGTGACCGTAAAACGGCAGAAAAACCGCAGGCGCGGGAAGCGGAAGCGCTTGTAGGGGTCGGCGGCGGCAAGATAGGCGTCGCGCGCCGCCGCCAGCAGCCGCCCGCGGGCAAGCGCGTCGGCGCGCCGCCCCATCCCGTAATAATAGGTAGCAATCGCCGCCCGCCCGCGGTCTTTTTTTCTTTCGCCTGTCGCCATTGGGGCAGGGAAGTTCCCCTGCCATTCGAGCAGCGGCACGCCGCCCTCTTTCTCCAGTGCCGAAAAAATCCACGCTTCCCCCGCCCGGCGGGGCGCGTGCGCCCCGTCCGCTGCCGCCGCCGCGGCGCCCGGACCCCCGGCGCTGTCGCCTTCCGTCGCCCCGGTTTTTGCCGCGCGGTTTTCTTCCTGATCTCCTTTCGGTTTGTCCGCCGCGGTTTTTTCGGTCGCCCCGGTTTTCGGCGCGGCGTCATGCGTGTTTCGTTTCATGTTCGTTCCCCATTCGCTGTTTCGGCTCTCTTAGGATACTATATGCACGCCGGGCGGAAATATGTCGGTCGGCATGGCGCAGGGCGCTTCTTTTTTGCCGCCGGGCGGCGTTGTTTCCGGCGCTGACCCGTTTCCCGCCCCGGGCTGTACCGCAGCGGGGCTTCGGCGCACTGCCCATCCGGCGTCCTGTTGCCCGCACACTCTGCTGCACCCCGTCCGGCGCCCTGTTGCCCGCACACGCTGCTGCACCCCGTCCGGCGCCCTGTTGCCCGCACACGCCGCTGCCCCCCGTCCGCACCGCCCGGCTGCCCCCTGTCTTTTCCACGATCTTCTTGTGGAAAATTTGAGAAAACGTTCTTTTGTTCACACGGAGTTCATAAAGTAATGGTAAGATGAGAGAAAACAAATTGGGAGACAGCATCATAGTCATGGAAAACGACGGTAGTACTCGCCCCCGACCGTGGGGGCTGCGCCGCATTCATACAACCGAAAAAGCATAGCCTGCACCGGGCGCCTGCCCGGTGGCGGGTTATGCTTTTTCGCGTTTTCGCTCAAATAAGAAAGGGGTTCCGTTCATGGACGGCTATTGGTTACGCAGTATCATTCTGATTCTTTTGATTATTCTTTCCGCTTATTTTTCCTCTACCGAAACGGCGGTCACGTCGCTCAACAAAATCCGCCTCAAAAATCTCGTCTCGGACGGGAACAAAAAGGCAAAGTACCTTCTTCATGTGGCAGATCATTACGATAATTTCCTTTCTGCCATCCTCATCGGCAACAACATCGTCAATATCGCCGCCACCACCATCGCCACGCTGCTCTTTACCGACCTGCTCGGCGCAAACGGTGCGGCGGTCTCTACCGCGGTCATGACGGCGCTCATCCTGATCTTCGGGGAAATTACGCCGAAGACCCTTGCCAAAGAGGCGCCCGAGAGTTTTGCCCTCTCCACCGTCGGGCTGTTGCGGATGTTTCTTGTTATCTTTACGCCCCTCACCCTCCTTTTCCGCGGGTGGAAGGCACTCGTGCACTGCGTGTTCCGGACGGAGGAGCAGGCGGGCATCTCGCAGGATGAGATTCTCACCATTGTGGAAGAGGCGCAGCAGGGCGGCGGCATCAATTCCGAAGAAGGGGAAATGCTGCGCAGCGTCATTGAGTTCCAGGACCGTGACGCGCGGGATATTCTGACCCCCCGCGTGGATATGGTTGCGGTGGATAAGAGCGCGACGCATGAGGAGGTTGCTGCCGTCTTCAAGGAGACGGGGTACTCCCGCCTGCCGGTGTATGACGGCAATACCGATAACATCATCGGCGTGCTGCACCAAAAGGACTTTTTCACGGACGGCGAACCGGTTTCCATCGATCGGATTCTGAAAAAGCCGGTCTTTGTCGTTCCCACCGTTAAAATCTCCAAACTGTTGCGGATTCTGCAGCAGAACAAGACCCACCTGGCAATCGTGACCGACGAATTCGGCGGCACGATGGGCATTGTGACCATGGAGGATATCCTCGAAGAGTTGGTCGGGGACATCTGGGATGAGCATGATGAGGTGGAGGAAGAAGAAATGACTCCCATCGCCGAGAACATCTACCGGGTGCGCTGCTCCATGGCGCTGGATGAGTTCTTTGACCGCCTCGGGCTGGAGCCGGCAGAGGAGAGCGATGCCTCGACCGTCGGTGGCTGGGTGCTGGATCAGATGAACGACATTCCCGAGGTCGGGGAGAGTTTTACGTATGAAAATCTGAAAGTCGATGTCACCGCCGCGGATGAGCGCCGGGTGGAGGAAGTGCGGGTGACCGTGTTGCCGAAGCCGGAGGGCGACGAGGAGGATGACGCATGAGGGGGGCGGGCATCGCCCCCCTTCTGGATTTGCGGGGCAAGCGAGCAGCAGTCTCGGGGGCAACCGGGGGGCTTGGGCGGGAACTGTGCCGGGCGCTTGCCGCCCGCGGCGTGGCGCTTGTGCTGCTGGTGCGGAACGAAACCAAGGGGGTAGAACTGGCATCGGCGCTGGCGGCAGAGTTCCCCGGCACGCGGGCAGAGGTACTGGTTGCCGATTTTTCGTCGCTTGCCTCGGTCGGGCGCGCCGCGGCATGCCTGCGCCAAAATCCCCCCGACCTGCTGATTCACAACGCGGGGGCGTACTGCATCCCCCGCACGGTGAGCGATGCGGGCTATGACAACGTGTTCACCATTGATTTTCTCGCCCCGTATTGCCTGACGCGCGCGCTGCTGCCCGCCCTGCGGGCGCGCGGCGGGCGGGTGGTGGCGGTGGGCAGCATTGCCCACCGCTATGCAAAAACCGACCCGGCGGATGTGGATTTTTCTACCCGCACCCGCCCTTCGCTGGTCTACGGTAACGCCAAGCGCCGTCTGATGTTCTCGCTTTACGGTCTGTTTGCGGGGGAAACCGGGGCGTGCCTTGCCGTCACGCACCCCGGCATCAGTTTCACGGGCATCACGGCGCATTATCCCCCCTGGCTCTTTGCCCTGATCCGCTACCCGATGAAATGGATTTTTATGAAACCCCGCCGCGCCATGTGCCCGATTCTGGCGGGGTGCGAAACGGCAACCCCCTGTGGGGCAAACGAGTGGATCGGACCGCGCCTCTTTGCCGTTTGGGGGCAGCCGTGGCGGCGGACGCTGCACAGTTGCGCGCCGGATGAGGCGGCGCGCATCACCGCCGAGGCGGAGCGGCTGTGGGAAGAGTGCCGGCACTTTTTCGCAGAACCTCAGTAAACGAGCGGAGCCGCGCCCCACGGGCGCGGCTCCGCTCGTTTCCCCCTGCCGCTTCTCTTGTGAAAAAACAGGCGGGCGCTCCGGCAAGGGCGCCCGCGCGCGGCGAAACGCGGAGGAAACGCCGCGGAGGATCCGGCGCGCCCTGTACCGTGTTCCCCTTCCTTTTTTAGTCAAGAAACATCCCGCGCGCCGCAGCCCCCCGGAAAAAGGGTGATGCTTTTTCCGGGCGGCTGTTTTCAGTATATGCACCGTCGCAGCGCGTGTCCCTTGTCCCCGTCGCGCGCGGCGGGGCTTTTTGCCTGCCGCGCGTTGTGGCTTTTCGTGTCGCCCTCCGAAAAAATACCGCCCGCCTCTTGCCAAATGCCGCGCGTTCCGCCGGGGGCTTTTTTTCGCGCCGATCCGCCGTCGGGCGCCGCTCACATCCCTCTTCGGATATGCTCCAGCGCGTTTTTTTCGAGGCGCGAGACCTGCGCCTGCGAAATGCCGATCTCCCCGGCAATTTCCATTTGCGTCCGCCCGCGGAAAAACCGCATTTCAATGATGGCGCGCTCGCGCTCGCTCAGTTTCTTCATCGCCTCGCGCAGGGCAATGTCCTCCACCCAGGTTTCATCCCCGCCCTCCGTATCGCAGAGCTGGTCGATGACAAAAACCGAATCGTCCCCGTCGTTATACACCGATTCGTAGAGCGAGACCGGCTCCACAATCGCCTCCATCGCCGCCGCCACGGCGGTTTTCTCTTCTCCGAGCGCCGCTGCAATTTCCTCCACCGTTACCTCCCGCATGCTCTCTCGCGCGATGCGGTCGCGCACGCCGAGCGCCCGGTAGGCAAGGTCGCGCGTCGAGCGGCTGATGCGGATGGCGTTGTTATCCCGCAGGTACCGGCGCACCTCTCCGATAATCATAGGTACGGCGTAGGTGGAAAATTTCACGTCCAGATCGGTGTTGAAATGGTCGATTGCCTTGATCAGCCCGATGCAGCCGACCTGAAACAGGTCGTCAAAATTCTCCTTGCGCCCCGAGAACCGTTGAATCACCGAAAGTACCAGCCGCAGGTTGCCGCAGATGAGTTCCTGCCGCGCGGCGCTGTCTCCCGCGTGCGCCCGCAAAAGCAGCGCCCGTTTTTCCTTGTCGCTCAGCACCCGCAGGGTGGCGGTGTTGACGCCGCAGATCTCCACTTTGTTCCGATACATTTCTTATCCCCCCGAAAAAAGGCTAAGAAAAGTATTGCCGCCGCCCGCCCCGGCTTATGCAGCGGGAAAACGGGCAATAAATGGAAAAAGAACGCCGGCGGGCGGCGCGGCACTGCCCCTGCCGCCTTCCCATACCCCCTGCGTCAGGTGCCTCCTTCTTCTGCTCCCGCGGCGCACCGCCGGGCGACCGCCTTTTGCGTTTTTGCCGCGTGCAGCCCACCCCGCCGGGCATCAAACCCCGCCGGCAGGCTCTCTGCCTGTCGCCGCGTGCCGCCCACCCCGTCGGGCGCCGCCCTCGCGCCTTGGAAGTCCCTGCCCCTGCCCCGGCGCCGCGCCGCTCCCTCTTCCGCCGGTATTCGCTTTGCCCTCTGCCCCTTGACAAACCCCGCCGCGCGTGATAAGATGAAAGGGAAAAACAAGCCCCATTTGCGAGGTAACCCTATGTATCCCTATCCGGTTCTCGGTCCGTTCGATCTTTACGATCTGTTTCTTCTTTTCGGCGCGGTTTCGTGTCTGTTTCTTTTCCGTTTTCTTTCCGAGCGCACGGGCATTCCCGCCCGCCTTGCCAATCTCGCGCTGGCGGGGGGCATCGGCGGCATCGGGGTCGGCTACGCCACGGCGGTGCTGTTTCAGGCGTTTTACGATTACCGGGAGAGCGGCGTGTTTTCGCTCTCTGCCACCACCGGCGCCACCTTTTTCGGCGGGCTGATCGGCGGCGCCGCGTTCTTTTTTCTCATCTATTTTGCAGCGGGGCATTTTCTCTTTCCCGATCAAACGCACCTGCGCCTCTTCTTTCCCGTCACCGGGCAGGTTGCCGCCGCCATCGCGCTGGCGCACGGTTTCGGGCGCATCGGCTGCCTGATGGCAGGCTGCTGCTACGGGCGGGTGTGCGATGCGTGGTACGGCGTCTATCTGCCCGCCCTCGGGCAAAAAACCGTTCCCACCCAGGCGATTGAGGCGGTCTTTCTTTTTCTTCTCTGCGCCGTTCTTTGCCGCCGCGCCCTGCAAAAAAAGGCGGACGGACTGCCGCTTTACATGACGGCGTACGGCGTTTTTCGCTTTTTTATCGAATATCTGCGGGCGGATGACCGTGGCGCATCCTTCGTCCCGTTTCTCTCCCCCTCACAACTGACGGCGCTCTTCCTCTTTGCGGGCGGCGTGGTGCTTTCCGTTTTCGCGGAGCGCACGGCGCGCCGGAGGGCGGTATGACGGGCGTTCGGCGGCGCTTGGCGCTCCTCTCCCTTCCGCTTGCCTTGCTTGCGGTTCTTTGTGAATCTCTTCTGTTGCCCGCCTGTGTGCCGCAGAACGGGAACGGGGAATTGCTCTCCCTGTTCCTTTCCCGCGCGTTTTATGTACTTCCCGTCGCGTGCCTGATCGCGGCGGGCGGCTTTCGCCTGTTTGCGCCGATGCCGCGCCCCGACTGTGCCGGGCACCGGCTCTCCTACGGCGTGCTGCTGTACGGGGCGCTGCTTTCGTTCAATAACCTGCCGATCCGCACCCTGCTCCGCGGGGAGGCGCGCGTGACCGCCCCGGTCGGTTCGGTGTTTCTGTGGCTGCTTGCCGCGCTTGCCATCGGCACGTTTGAAGAACTGCTCTTCCGCGGTTTTCTTTTGCCCCTGCTGCTTTCCCGCTCCCATACCCCGCGCGGGGTATGGGGGGCGGTGCTCGGCTCCTCCGCCCTGTTCGGCGCGGTGCACCTTTTCAATCTCGCCGGCGGGGCGGCGGTCGGCGCCACCCTGCTGCAATGCGGGTATTCCTCCCTGCTCGGCGCGCTCTATGCCGTCATTTTCCTGCGCACGGGCAACATTCTGCCGCCCATCCTTCTGCACGCCGTGTTTGATTTTTGCGGGTATCTCGTTCCGCAACTCGGGGAAGGGACGCTTGCGGATGCACCGACCGTCGTTGTCACCGTCCTTCTTTCGCTTGCCGCCGGCATCAGTGCGCTGGCTGCGCTTTTTCGCCTGCCGCAGGAGGCGATTGACCGCCTCTTTTTGGAAAAAACGGCTTGAAATTTCAAAGAATCCGAGAAAAATTTCCGTATCCCCTTTACAAAGGCAAAAGGTTGTGCTATAATGGGCGAGGAAGTAGGATAGCGTGACGTATATCCACTTGCGTTTTTCCTGTTCTTCCCAAAAGACGCACGGAATGTGGTCGGTAAAAAGTTCTATCGGGAGTTGTTCATGAAAAGAGTCATTGCACTGTTTTGCCTCCTCTCCATGCTGCTTGTGATGGTTGGGTGTCCCGCATCGGGTCCGTCGGATGACGGAAAGAAGGACGACGGCAATCCGGGAGACACAACGTGGATTGACGGTCTTGGCGATAAGAAGTTTGCAGACGGGACCGAAGTGGTCATCTCCTGCTTTGACCTGTACGGATATGAAATCTACGGGGACGAGAACAGCAAGGAAATGATCGACCACGAGACATATCTGCGCAATCAGCGTCTTGAGGATCGTTTCAACCTGACGATTGTACCGAACGTGACCAAATCTACGGGTACCACCGACCTCGATTCGCACTATAACTACGTGCGCAAGACGATGGACCGCGGCGATAATACCGAGTTCGATCTGATCGCCATGATGGCGTATCAGTCGGGCAAACAGATCAAACTGGGCTACTACCTCGACTGGCGCAGTGAGGTGCCCTATGTCGGCGACAGCATCAAGGCGGGCAAGGCATGGTGGCCGAAAGATATCAATACCGACAGCACCGTTATGGGGCGGCAGTATGTGGCGGTTTCCGACCTCTGTCTCACCTCCATGGAAATGTGCTATGCCGTTGTCTTCCATAAAGATCTGGTCGATGACAATAATATTGCCACCAAAATGGCAAGCGCCATCGGCAACACATCCTACCGCACGATGTATGATATCGTCAACGGCGGGGACTGGACCATCGATAACTTCATGGGAATCCTGAAGGATTCCTGGCAGGATAACCCGACAAGCGGCGATCCGCAGAAGGTGGACAAAGAAGACATCTTCGGTCTTGCCGGCGGTAAGGGGACCGATTCGGACGCATGGGCGTTCGCTTTCGGCTTCCATTACATTGAAAACGATGGGGAAAATTACCCCGAGGTCTGGACGGTGACCAGTAAAACGGTGACCGCCATCAGCAAACTGAAAGAGATGTATGGGTACAACGGTACCTACGGTTCCACGTGGGGCGATAATTACCCCGAGCGCAATCGGTTCTTTGCCGAGGGGCACGCTTACTTTGCCCTGATGTCGCTCGAGCAACTCAAGAGCGATGTGATTCATGGGATGGAGTCGGCGTACGGCATTCTGCCTTACCCGAAATACGATAAGACCCAGGCGAAGTATTACACCGGTACCATGGACCACTACACCGTGCTTTCCATCCCGTATTTTAACTTCCAGAAGTTGGAGGAAACCGGCACGTTGGTAGAGGCGATGTCTGCCGAAAGCTCCCGTACCATCAAGGATAAATACTATTCGCTGATTATCACACACAAGGGCACGCGGGAGGAGGAGTCCATCCCCATGATCGAAATGATTATGGCAGGGCGCCGCTATGACCTCTCTACGTATCATTACAGTGATGTGACGCTGCCCTCCCTCGCCGGTTCGTCGAACGCCTCGCTCGGTCTTTTCTTCCGCTATATGGTGAACGATGACCAGAACCGGGATGCCGCAACCTTCTGGAGCCAGTGCGCCGATGCTGTCAACGCCAGTTTTAGGGATCTGGTAGAAGAGTACGAACGCATTGCCGCCGGCAGTGGCACTTAAATTTGCTTCTTTCCCCCCTCCAAGCGGTCGCGCAAGCGGCCGCTTTTTTGTTGCCCGCGCGGGTGGGTACTTTTTTGTTTTCGGTCACAGATCCCGCGCCCTGCGGCAACCGCTCCGCCGCAGAAAAAAACGCAGAACCGCCGCGCGGCACACCCCCTCCGTCAGGGGCGTGGCACGGGTCCTGCGCTTATGATACCACATCCCGCCCGGCGCACGGTATGAATATCTTCGGGTTCTGTTTTGAAATTTTAGGGCATTTTCACTGCCCGGTGTCGGTTTCCCCCGCGGCACGGTTACGCTCCGTCACCTGCCCGGGTGATTTTTGACGGTTGGTGCGCCGGGAACCGCTCCGGCGCCGGTTTTCCCCGCGGCACGGTTACGCTCCATCACCTGCCCGGGTGATTTTTGACGGTTGGTGCGCCGGGAACCGCTCCGGTGTCGGTTTTCCCCGCGGCACGGTTACGCTCCGTCACCTGCCCGGGTGATTTTTGACGGTTGGTGCGCCGGGAACCGCTCCGGTGTCGGTTTTCTCTGCTGCACGGTCCATCTCCGTCAGGGCGGCGCGGTAGTCGTCATAGGTATAAAGCAGGTTAATGGCTTCCAGCAGCGCATTGGCGCTCATACCGCGCGGCAGTGAAAACCGGGCGGCAAGCGCCTCCCGCCGCGCCGCGGCGCCTGCCCCGCCCGAGAGCCCATCGGCAAAAAAGTCGCGTTTTTCTACCGGGCGGGATGCGGCGCGCATCTGCCCGCTCTCCCCCTCGCCGCCCGCGGCAAAGGGAAGAAACAAACGGTAAAGCAACTCCGCCTCCATGCCTTCCACCCCCAGCAACCCTTCTTTCGAGGGCGCTTTTTTGCGCCCCTCCTTCCCCGCCAGGGCAGGGGTGTAGAGGTGAATGATCTTGTCCTTCGGCAGGGCAGAGGAAAGATGGGAGCGGATCAGTTTGCCCGCGCCGTCACTGTCGGTCAGCACAATCACGCCGTGCGCCTCCCCGAGGCGGCGGATCAGCGCCAGTTTTTCTTTTTGGTTAAAGATCGAAAAGCCCCCGGTCGGAATGATGTGGGCATCCAGCACCGCGGAAAGGGTAATTTTATCGTACTTGCCCTCCACAATGATCGGGCGGTCGATTTTCAGTTTTTTCATGCGTCCTCCCCCTTCTGCCGGCTGCCGTGGCGGCAGAGATCCGAGAGCGGGCACGCCCCGCACTGCGGCGTGCGGGCGGTGCAGACCTCCCGCCCGAACAGCACGAGACGGTGGCAGAAATCCGCCGTTTCCTCCGGCGCAATCAGGGGCGTGAGAATCCGCTCCACCCGCAGGGGGTTCGTCTCCTCCTCGGGGTACATCCCGAATCTGCCGCACAGGCGGATGCAGTGCGTGTCGGTCACCACGCCGGGCTTGTGATAAATGTCGCCGAGCAGCAGGTTTGCCACCTTTCGCCCTACGCCGGGAAAACGGAGCAGATCCTCCATGCGGTCGGGCAGCACGCCGCCGTATTCCCCGCACAGCAGGCGCGAGGCGGCGATGATGTTTTTTGCCTTGGTGCGATAGAGCCCACAGGGGCGGATGTCCGCCTCCACCGCTGCCTTGTCGGCAGCGGCAAGCGCCGCAGCGGTGGGGAAGTGGGCAAACAGATCGCGGCAGGCAAGGTTCACCCGCGCATCGGTGCACTGGGCAGAGAGCATCCCCATCACCAGCAGCCGCCACGGGTCGCCCCCGTAATCCAGCGAGCAGAGCGCCACGGGGTAACGTTCCTTCAGGCGGGCAACGATGGCTGTCATGCGCGCCGTTTTTTCTTCCTGCCCGGCGGCACTTTGCCCGTTCTTACCGCCCCGCCCCCGGGGACTGCCCGGCGGGGCGGATTTTGCCGGTCGTTTCGCGGGCGCCCCCGCTTGCGGGGCGGCGCCCGCCCCGCGCGGCGCTCTTTTGTTTTTTTCGCTCATATGTCATCGCTTTCCGGGGCGGGGTGCAGCGCCTCACAGAGCAGTGCGTCCGAGAGACGGAGCGACAGCCCCACAACCGTATCAAAATCCCCGTCAATGTGGGTAACAAACTGCCCGCCCAGCCCCTGAATGCCGTAGGCGCCCGCCTTATCCATCGGTTCGCCCGTGCGGATGTAGGCATCCGCCTCCGTTTCGTCAAACGGGCGCATCCACACCGCCGTTTCGGCGTGCCCCGAAAGCAGCCGCCCGCGGTAGGCAACCGCTACGCCCGTGTGTACCCGGTGTTCCCGCCCCGAAAGGGAAAGCAGCATCCGGCGGGCATCCGCCTCATCGCGGGGCTTGCCGAGCGGAGTTCCGTCCTGCTCCACCAGCGTGTCCGCCGCCAAAATCAGCGGCCGGTCGCGGAAAGCGCGCGCCGCGGCGCGCGCTTTCCGCACCGCAAGGGTCACCACCGCTTCGGCAGGGGAAATGCCCGGTGCGAGCGTTTCCTCCACTTCCGCCACCCGGACCGTGAAGGGAATGTCGAGCGCCGCGATCAGTTCCCGCCGCCGCGGCGAGGCGGAGGCAAGCAGCAACTCTACCCCCTCCGGCAGGAATTCTTTGGCATGGTAAACGGTGGTCATTTCGCGCGCTCCTTCTGTGTGTCGAACTCGGTTTTTGCCTCCATCATCTGGTAGGCACGCAGCCGCCGCAGGCGGATTTCGGAACGGCGGAAGAAAAAAATATCCGCCGCCTCCCACATAAATACCCATGCCACCACGTCAATCATGTTGAGCAGCACCGTCTCTGCCCCGTGGTGGGAAAGCCAGAGCGCCAGCGCAAAGATGAGCGCCGCCACCCCGGTCATGACAAGCGAAAGAACGGTGTTTTTGTGCATATCCCGCGCCGCGGCGGCAAATTCATGCCGGTAGTAGCGGCGGATGGCTTCCGCATACAGCAGGCGCTCGCCGGGAGAGATGCAGGCGCCGTCGATGTGCAGAGAAAGGTCTGCATCCGGGGGCAGATACTTCACGCTCTGGTCAAGAAACGCCGCCGTTTCTCCCGCAATCAGCGCCTCGCTGTCCGGTGAAAAGGGGGAGAGAAAATCGCTGTCGTCCCGCACATGAATCCGCACGGGGCAGCGCCCGTCCGCTTTTCGTGCCGTCGCGTGCGCGCGGCGCAGTTCGGCGGAAAGCCGCCTCAGTTCCTTCCGTTTTCCTTTCATGGTATCCCCTCAATTCGTGTAGGTGATGTTGCGCAGAACGTAAACCGCGAATCTCTGCGGACCGTTCGCCGTCTCCTCGGCATAACCGTAGGAAAGCCCCTTCAGGTACCCGTAACGGTCGATGACCGCATAATAAAGGCGGTGGGTGCCATCTATCGTCTGGTAGTAGACCTGAACGGTCAGTTCGCCGCTCTTCTCCCCATAGGTGAAGGTGATTTCCTGCTGCGCTGCGGGGGGAAGATCGAAAACGGCGGCTTGCAGGAGCGTTGCCGTGTCGGGGAAACGCACGCAAAGACGCTGGTAGTTCTCCATCGGTATCGTGCCGTCCTCTCCGATGGGGAAGGTCTGCTCGGTCGTTTCTTCCTGCCGGATGCACACGCGCGCTGTCATGGCGGTGCGGCGCACTCCGTCCGATGCGGCGCGGGCAGTGCTCTCCCCGAGCAGCGCGTCCGCCTCGGTTTGCGTCAGCGTCCGTTCGGTCTCCGCTTCCCAGATGGCGTAAACCGTCAGACTTCCCGTTACCGGCTCCCCGGAGAAATCAAAGGGCTGCGTGCCTTCCCGGTCGCGCGCCCAACCCGTCAGGCGGCGGTTGCCGTAAGAGAAAACGGGTTCTGTTGCGTGTGCCCCAGCCGCAACGGTCTGTGTGGTGGGGGGTGTCCCGTTTTGCGGGTCGGTGACCACGATATAGGTCGTGCCCGCCTGCCCCGCACAGGAAACCAGCAGCACCGTGCCGAGCAGCAAAAGGGCTGCCATCGTCGAAAGCATTCGTTTCATAAAATCCTCCTCTTCCTGGATCCTTCTCCTTCATTATAACATCCCCGCCCCCCCGATTGCAAGAGGGGAAGGGACGATTTTCCGGGCACGTCGTCGCCACTCGTACGGCAGACGCGCTCCGCGTCTGCCGCCGCCACAGGAATAGAGCCTTCCCCGCAGGGAAGGCGCCTTTTTTACATATGCTCGTGAATGGTACGCGAGATCACTTCGTCCTGCTGCTCTTTGGTCAGCTTGTTGAAGTTGACGGCGTAGCCGCTCACGCGGATGGTCAGCTGCGGGTATTTTTCGGGGTGCTTCTGCGCATCCAGCAGCATCTCCCGGTTGAAAATGTTCACGTTCAGGTGGTAGCCGCTTGCCGCCACATACCCGTCAATCAGGGTGCTGAGATTCTCGGCGCGTTCCGCTTCGTTTTTGCCGAGCGAGGCGGGCGTGGTGCTGAAGGTGTTGGAAATGCCGTCCCTTGCGTATTCGTAGGGCAGTTTCGCGACCGATTCCAGCGATGCCAGCGCCCCGTTTTCATCCCTGCCGTGCATGGGGTTCGCACCGGGGGCAAGCGGTTCGCCCGCGCGGCGCCCGTCGGGCGTCGAGCCGGTCTTTTTCCCGTAAACCACGTTGGAGGTGATGGTCAGAATGGACATGGTAGGAATCGAATGGCGGTAGGTGTAGTGGCTGCCGACCTTTTTCATAAAGGTCTTGACCAGCCAGACGGCAATCTCGTCCGCGCGGGGGTCGTTGTTGCCGTATTTCGGGAAGTCGCCCTCGGTGCGGAACTCGGTAATCAGCCCGTCCTCGTTGCGGATGGGGTAGACCTTCGCATAGCGGATGGCGCTCAGCGAATCCGCCGCGCACGAAAGCCCGGCAACGCCGGTCGCAAAGAAGCGGCGCACCTTCGTGTCATGCAGCGCCATTTCCAGCGATTCGTAGGCGTATTTGTCGTGCATATAGTGAATGAGGTTCAGCGTGTTGACATACAGCCCCGCCAGCCAGTCCATCATCGTGTCGAACTTTCCGATCACATCGGCATAGTCCAGCGGGCCATCGCCCTCCACCGGCAAAAAGGCAGGGGAGACCTGAAGCGGCTTGCCGGTCTTTTTATCTTTTTCCAGTTCATCCCGACCGCCGTTGAGCGCGTAAAGAAGGCACTTTGCCAGGTTGGCACGTGCGCCGAAGAACTGCATGTCCTTGCCCTCGCGCATGCTGCTCACGCAGCAGGCAATGCAGTAGTCGTCTCCCATTTCGGGGCGCATCAGGTCATCGCTTTCATACTGAATGGCGGAAGTCTCCAGCGAAATTTCGGCACAGTAGCGCTTGAAGTTCTCGGGCAGGCGGGTGCTCCACAGCACAGTCAGGTTCGGTTCGGGCGCGGGACCCAGGTTCTTCAGCGTATGCAGCATCCGGTAGGAAGTGCGGGTCACCAGCGTCCGTCCGTCCGTTCCCATACCGCCGATGGATTCGGTTACCCACGTGGGGTCGCCCGAAAAGAGTTCGTTGTATTCGCGCGTGCGCATGAACTTGACAATCCGCAACTTCATCACAAAGTGGTCAATCAGTTCCTGTGCGCCGCTCTCGTCCAGCGTGCCGTTTTGAAGGTCGCGCTCCATGTAAATGTCAAGGAACGCGGTGTTTCTGCCGATGCTCATGGCAGCACCGTTCTGGTCCTTCACCGCGCCGAGGTAGCCGAAATACAGCCACTGCACCGCCTCCTGCGCCGTGCGGGCAGGGCGGGAGATGTCGCAGCCGTAAGCGGCAGCCATTTCCTTCAGTTTGCCGAGCGCCCGTACCTGTTCCGCAATCTCCTCGCGGTCGCGGACCCGTTCCTCGGTCATGTCGCCGCCGGAGAGCTGCGCTTCATCCTCCTGCTTTTTGCGGATGAGGTAATCTACCCCATAGAGCGCTACGCGGCGGTAGTCGCCTACAATGCGCCCTCTGCCATAGGTATCGGGCAGCCCGGTCAGAATGTGCGCGCGGCGGGCAAGGCGCATCTCGGGCGTATAGGCGTCATAAACGCCGTCGTTGTGGGTCTTGCGGTAACGGCGGAAGAAGTCGTGCACCTCGGGGTCAATGTGGTAGCCGTACATTTCGAGCGACTGTTCCGCCATCCGCAAACCGCCTGCTACATGCAGCCCGCGCTTGAAGGGTTCATCGGTCTGCAGCCCCACGATTTTTTCCAGTTCCTTGTCAAGGTACCCTGCGGCGTGGCTGTTGACGCCGGAAACGGTTTTCGTGTCCGCCGCCAGAACGCCGCCGGCTGCCCGCTCTTTTTCCGAGAGGGAGAGAATCTCCTCCCACAACTTGCGCGTGGCAGCGGTGGCAGGGGCAAGAAAACTGCCGTCCCCTTTATAGGGGGTATAGTTGCGCTGGATAAAATCCCGCACATCAATCTCATCATTGCTCCACTTGCCGGGCACAAACCCCAGCCATTCTTCTCTTTCCATGTTCTTTCCCTTTCTTTCTCTTTTTCTCCCATTTCGGCGTCACTCGGCGCCGAGATCCTGTTTTGCCCGCAGAATGTCATCCGCCCCCGGCACAGGAACCCCCTCCAGCGGATAGGGAATACCGAGCCGTTTGTATTTTTCCTTCCCCATCGTGTGGTAGGGGAGCACCTCGCGCCGCCGGACGGCGTTGCCTAACCCGTCCAAAAACCGGCGCGTGGCAAGCAGGTCGCCTTCTCCGTCCGTCCAGCCGGGCAACAGCACCTGCCGGATCCAGAGTGGCACCCCCTCGTGCGCACAGCGGCGGGCAAAGGCAAGTTCGGCACGGTTGTCGCGCCCGGTCAGGCGGCGGCAGACCTCGGGATCAATGTGCTTGATGTCGAGCAACACCAGATCGGTCAGGGAAAGGAGGCGCGTGTAGCGTTCGTCGCTCTCCTCGTAGAGCGCGCCGGAGGTGTCCAGCGCGGTGTGAATGCCCTCCGCCCGCAACTGCGCAAACAGTTCAAGCAGAAAATCGAGTTGCGCCAGCGGTTCTCCGCCACTCACGGTCACGCCGCCCTGCCGCCCGAAGTAGTGGCGGTATTTTTTCACCTCGGCAAGCACCGCGCTGCTCTCCGTCTCGCGTCCGCCGCGGGGATCCCACGTGTCGGGGTTGTGGCAGTAACGGCAGCGCAGCGGGCAGCCCTGCAAAAACAGCACAAACCGCAGCCCCGGTCCGTCTACCGCACCCATGGTTTCGATGGAATGAACCCGCCCGGTCATGCCTGTTTCCTCCCTTTTTTCTTTTTTTTGCCTCGCGCCGCTCCTTTTTGCGGCTTTTATGAGATAAAACACATAATTTTTTATGATTTTGTAGAAAAATATGTATTTTTGCGATGTCATGCTTATCTTATCATAAAACCATCCGGTTTGTCAAGTGGCGCACAAGATATTGTGATGATTGTTTTTATTTTCACAATATGCAGTGCTTTTGATAAGGGTAGTATCGATTTCCGCCGTGCCCGCGCACCCGGAACAGATTGACTTTTTCTCCCATGCCCGCGATGTTTCCTTTGCCTGTAAAAAAAGACCCGCCGTCCGAAAGGACGGCGGGGAAAGTATCGTATTACGTGCCGTATTGCAGCATCGGTACCAGAATCACCTGTCCCGACTGCGTAACGCGCCCGACGGCAAATACCACCTGGTCACCCGCTTTCAGGTCAAGCGAGAAACCGGCAAATTTGGCGTTCAGTTCCTCCAGCGTTGTGGCGGGGGAGATGGCATACCAGGTCGAAAGGTCATCTGCCCTGGTGTTCTCCCCGGGGAAGGAAACGATCTTCCCGTTGACAAACAGCGCAAGGCAGGCTTTTCCGTCCATGGATGCCTGCGCCGCCTTTGGCGCGGCGGCAAACGAAATGGTGTAGGTCGCGCTCCGTTCGGCGGTGTAGCACAGGGCGGTCACCCCGTCTTTGCGCGGCGAGGTGGCAATCGCGTAGTGGTTCTGCTTCCAGAATGCACCGTGGGTATCGCCTTTCCAGATCGAATCCACATCGCTCTCATGGCAGAGCCAGTTTCCCGACGCCGTTGCGGTGAAGGGCGTGAAGATTTTGTCGCCAAAGGAGAAGAACCCTGCCTTCCAGGCGGAAAGATCGGGGGAGAATTGGCTTGTGCCGCTGCGGTCGGGCGTGATGGCGCCGGTCGCATCCTCGGTAAGGAACACGCTGGGGTAAATCAGCGCCTGATCGGCGAGCGAGGCGCTCGTGCCGTCGGCATTTGCGACCCGCTCAAACACCAGCACCACTTCGTCCCCCGGCTCCACATTCACCCGCAGGGTGTCCAGTTCCATGTTGAGTTCTTCCCGTTCCACATAAGAGGCAACCCGGTACCAGCCCTTGACGCCGCTTGCCGTTTCGTCAGACGAGGCGCCTGCCGGCCAGGCAATTCTGCCGTTGACAAACACCGCAATGTCGGTCTTGCCCTTATCCTGCAGGGTGTCAATGCACATACCCAGTACGCCGCTTGCGCTGGCAATGTAACGGAAGCCGATGCCCTCGCCCACACGGTTCGAGACGCCGAGCGCGTAGTTGGACGAACGGAACCCGCCGTGCCAGTTGCCCCAGCGGTTCTCGCCCTCACTTGCCAGATGCAGCCAGCTCTGGCTGTCCACCCAGGTAAAGGGAACAAAAGTGCGGCTGTTATAGTCGAGGTAGCCTGCCGACCAGCCGCCGGACGTGATCTCGTCCTCGTCATATACCGTCTGGCGCGGCGGGTTGAAGTCGCCGCCGTAGATGCTGTGGGAGCGGCGCTGCCCCATCATCAGAGAGGAGGAATACTGCACGGAAAGCGTATAGTCCGCCAGTTTCTCGCCGCCGACCCAAACACTCATCTTCAGCGTGGAGGGCACGGCGCCTGATGTTTTGACCAGCCGGTACCCCTCAAAGGTCAGCCCCGGCGTTTCGGACGCAACTCGACCCCTTCCATCGCGCGGGTGATGGGCGTAATCTGCGGAATGATATAACCGAAACCGCGCGCCATGTCAACCGAGACCCGGTCGCCCGGGCGGATTTCCGTGACGCCGTCCACCCCGACCAGTTTTACGCTTGCCGCCTCTTCGGTGTAGGGCAGATGATAGCCCGAGTCGGGATAGAGTTTGTCAAGAAGCAGGATGGAGTTTCTGCCCGCATCCATCCCCATTTCGTTCTGCCCCTGCATGAAATAGTGAATCTGCGGGTGCACTTCCTGCATGGTGGTCGGCATGGGGTAGCCGAATTTTTTCTCAAACGCTTCTGCCGAGCCGTACCGGGCAAGGAAATAGTTCTTGACGTTTTCATCGCTGCCCACCCATTCTTCGGTGGCGTTCGAGATGACATACACGTTCGAGAACACGCCCTCGGTCGTGCCGCCCATGGCGTACTGCGAGATGCGCGGACCCGTCATGTACAGTTCCCGCTCCGAGTTGCCGTTGTTATCGCGGCAGGAACGCAGGGTCATCAGCCCGCAGAATTCCAGTTCCCGGTAGAGCTTGTTGTGGTCGTACACCACGTCTTCCATCAGCCCGCGGTGCACTTTGGCAAACTGTTCGTCATAGTAAGCATCATCGGAGGCGCTGTCGCTCTCCCCCTGGAACCAGTAGTACGCCATGTGGCTGAGGGTAAAGTGCCCGGCGTCCACTTCGTGATACAGGGTCTTCAGCGCCAGGCGGAACACCGCCACCGCCTGCTCATAGTCATTATACAGCGGTTCGGGACCGCCCATGCGCTCGGGGATAAAGTTGTTGATGGGGTGCCCGCCGTGGGAGGCGTTGACCACCCACACACGCTCGCCCGTGCCGGCAACCCATTCATGGGCAAGCCCGGCGCACCAGCCCGCCTGCTGGAAATTCGTGATCTTGCTGCTTTCGTCAAACACGCTGATGTGCGGCCCCGCAATGTTGGAGGAGTAGCGGGTGTTCGTGCCCCATTTCAGCGTGGGGGTTACGTAGTCCTCGGGTTGCTGCGCGTCGTAAAGTTTGTTGTTGTGATTCGGGTTTTCGATCTGCGACGCTCCCGTGATGTTCAGGGTCTGATAGGTGTAGGTAAAGTAGGTCATGGTGTCTTTGGTACGGATGTACTGGTTGTAGCGCCCGTTGCCCGCGTCGGCAGAGGCGTGGTCGCCCGAGGCGTTCGACTGCCCCGAAACAAACAGCATGCTGATGGGAGAGGGGTCGACCGAGAAGCGGTAACTCTTGCCGTCCTCCGTCTCCACGGTGGCACTGCCGGTCGCCACGGCAAACACGGCGCTGCCCTTGTTCTCAAACAGGGCGCTGTCTTTTTTTTCGGTGCCGGTCACGTAACTGTGGATCACCACATCCCGAATGTCCTTAATCTTTTTCGGGAACGAGTAGGTGTCCTGATAGCGGATGTGAATGACCCCGTCCTCGTCGGTGTAGGGGTAATCCTGCACCTTGCCGGGGGTGGAGGGAATGTGGTCCGCCGGAATCCCCGTCTTGATACCGTTAATCATAAAATAACCGTCCTCACTGATCGAGATGACCGGCGTCTTGCCGTCCTCTCCTTTTTCGCCTTTTTCACCGGTCGCCTTGACGTCGGTTACCGTGCCGTTGATGACCCAGTAGCCGTCGGCGTTGATGGTGACGTTCGGCGCATCGCCTTTTTCCCCTTTCAGGGATGCCAGCCATTCTTCCAGGGTGCCCTGAAAGCCGTTTTCTACCGCTAATTCATAGGCGCTTTTGCCCGGAGTGCCCGCACAGCCGGCAAGAACCGCCGCCAGCATGCAAAACAGCAGGGCAAGAGAGAGAATTCTTTTCATGGGAAACTCCTTATCCGTAATATTGGGTCTTTGGTCGTCTCTCATTATACCAGTTTTTTCTTTGCTTTGCAATCTTCAAAATGCACAAAAAGATTCGATTTTTTTGTTTATTCTGCACAAAAGGCGGAGGACGCCTCGGAAAGAAGCGTCCTCCGCCTGTCGTTCTTTATTTATTTTTTCCGGGAGTCGGACCAGGAGATCGTCGGGTGCAGAATGACCTGCCCGGAGCCGCCTTCCGCGTCCCGCCCGAAGGCGAGGAAGATGGTGTCACCCGCCTGCAGATGCAGGGTCAGCGTGCCGAAGGCGGCGTTCCACGCTTCCTGCGTGGTGTCGGTGGTCACGCGGTACCATTGGCTCATGTCCGTGCCGTCGGCGTTCCCCACCGGCTTGCCGTTGACAAACACCGCCATGCGGCAGATGCCGCTGCCACCGGTGGCGCGGGTGGGGGCGGCGTCGGTGCGGATGGTGTAGTCGCCCGCCACCGGCGCGGTAAAGCAAATGCCCGCCACGCCGTCCGTGCGTTTGGAGGTCGCCACGGCAAAGTTCCGCCCGCCGCCGCCGAAGGCGCCGTGCGTATTCGCCTTCCAGATGTCGTCGGTATCGGTCACGTCACACAGCCAGTTGTCGGGACCCTTTCCGGCAAAGGGGGCAAAACTGCCGTCCGCAAAGGTCAGGTAGCCGATCTGCCAGCGTGTGCCGGGGCCGGTAAAGCGGCTGCTGCCGCTGCGCTCCGGCACAATGGCGCCCGCGTCCTCTTCACAGAAATACACGGCAGGGTAAACGGTTGCCTGCGCCTGCCGGGAAAGTTCGTTGCCCGCGGCGTCATAGGCACGCGCAAAAACCAGGGTGATCTCATCCCCCGGCAGCACCGAAAGACGCAGACTTTCCAGTTCCGCCGACACTTCTTCGGCGGTGGTGTCCGCACCGATGCGCCACCAGCCCTGCATCCCTTTTGCGGTTTTGGCGGTGGTCGCACCTGCCGGCCACACAGGGCGCCCGTTGGCAAATACGGCAAGGTCGGTCTGCCCGCGGTCGGCAAGGCTGTCAATCCGCAGGGAAAGCGTGCCTGCATCGGCAACCGTGTAGCGGAAGCCGATGCTCTCGCCCGTAAGGGAAGAGAAGCCGAGGGCATAATCCCCCGCGCGGAACCCGCCGTGCCAGTTGCCCCAGCGGTTTTCCCCTTCGCTCTCTAAATGCATCCAGCCCTCGCTGTCTACTGCGGTGAAGGGGGTGAAGGTATAGGAGGCAAAGTCAAGATACCCCGCCGCCCAGGCGTTCGCCGTGTCGTCATATACGTATTCGCGCGGGGGGTTGAAATCGCCGCCGAAGAGGGCGTGCATCCGCCGCCCTGCCAGCATGGCGCTGCCGTACCGGATGTTCAGGGTGTAGGTGGCAAGGGTCGTCTCACCCAGCCGCACGCTCATGCGCAGCGTGGTGGGGCGGGTGTTGCCGCACAGGGTCAGCCGGTACCCCTCAAAGGTCAGCCCGGGGGTCTCCGACCGCAGGGAAAGCCCGTACGCCTGATAAGAAAGCGGCTCCAGGCGCGGAATCACGT
>CAKSLR010000006.1 GCA_934467435.1 uncultured Eubacteriales bacterium
GTTTCGTTCAGCCGCAGACCGGAGAGCGGGATGTCGGTACCCGTTGCCGTACCCGTACAGATAATCTCCACCGAGGCGGCGGCGCCGGTTGCCGAAGTGGCGGTGATGATGGCGTTCCCCGCTTTCAGGGTGGTCACGATCCCGTCACGCACGAGGGCGACGCTTTCATCGGAAGATTTCCAGACCAAGTCTGCCGTGTAGACGTCCTTCGGCAGAGTCTCCAGATTCTCCATCAGGTTTCTCTGCTTATAGGGGGTCATACGGAAGGAGATGGTATCGCCGTTTGCCGTGGTGCTTCTGCCGCTCTTGAAGGCGACGGAAGTGGCATCGGTCATCTCCAGCGTATAGTAAAGGTCGGTCATGTTCTTGGCGTAATCGACCACGCGGATGCCGATGTTCTTCGACCCCTTGTTCCTGCCGTCCTTCATCTTATACCACAGGCTGGTGAGGTCGTGGGTGATTTTATTGACCTTGCCGCCCTCAAAATCATCCACGGGAATGATGCCGTCGATGAGCTGTTCGGGGTTCACGGGGTTGCCGTTCTCATCCAGTTCATCGTAGGTGTAGAGGAAGTAGCCCTGCACATACTGGTTGTCGTAGATGTACAGATCAAGGAGGTAGTCGGTGATGTTGCCCTGCTTATCGGTCTTGACGCGCAGGGTGTTCTGCTCCCGGCAGATCACGGGCGATTCATCGTCCATATAGAACGAGAAGCGGAAGGTGTTGTTCTTATTGTGCTGTTCGCCCGCCCAGTCGAGGGCGCAGGTCATTTCAAAGTCGTACTTGCGGTTGTTGGCAAGCCCCGCCTTGGAGGCATCGAAATCCACTTCCACAAGACCGCCGGTCTGGGCGCCGTTGTAGTAGGATTTGCGGCTGTTCTGCGTATCTTTTTCAAAGATCACTTCCCCCGTTACCGTATCGGTAATGGTCATATGAACGGTCTTTGCGTTTCGCAGGAGCCCCGCGGCGATGTAGTAGAGTTTGAAGTTACCGTTTTCCGAAGAGGTCAGCGAGCAGTATTTTTCCAGCACCGCGGGCTGTTCGTACCCGTCGGCAAGGATATAGCCGATTTTCCCCATGTAGTAGTAGGAAAGATCGTCCTCGGTTCTGCCGCTGCCGGTGTAGTAGCCTGCCATCGGAATGGTGGCAAAGGCATCGGGCTTCAGTTTTTCATCTTCCAGGATGGAGGAATCCTTCTGCTCTTTCCCGACTTCAAACGCGGTAACATCGAGCAGGGGCGCCTCGGTCCAGTCGCCGAAGAAGGCGAGGTAGGGGATGGTCAGGTCGATATCGCCGTCGGCACAGTCGAGTTGCACGAACCCTTCGACATACATCCCGTTTTTGAAGTTCCCGGTCAGGTAGGCGCGGTCGCTCTCCGACAGGGTGACGGTGGCGGTGACGGTAGCGTCACCATAGCCGCCAACGGTCACCATATTGCCCCGCAGCGTGCCGTTTTCCACCGTGTAGGAAACCGAGGGAGAGAGCATATACGCCTGCTCCGCCACGGTCTTGCCGTCGGTGGAGACTGCCTCGGTCATCGTAAGAACCGAGAGGCGGTAGGAAAGCGCGGAACCCGAGCGGTTGACGAGGTGGAAGGTGAGCGTATAAACGCCCGTGCGCGCGGGGTCGTCCCCAAGCGAGAGTTTGGTCTTATCGCTGCCCTCGACCATGAGGTAAGCGGGCGTTTTGATGGCGCGCTCCGCATCGGCAAGCCCGGCGCCCTGTTTTCTCGGGGAGTAGGGGTTGCCTGCCTCATTCCGCAGAACGGAGGCGGTGGACATCAGAAGGCGGTTGACATACGTGGAAAGTTCCCGCGCCGTCAGGTCGGGATGCTGCTCCTTGAGCGCAGCGCGCACAAGGACGGCGGAACCCGCCAGGTTCGGGCAGGCCATGGAGGTACCCGAGAGGATATCGTAACCGCCGCGCACGGCCGAGTTGATATCACCGCCGTAGGAGGTGAGGTCGGGCGACAGTTCGAGGTCGGCGTTCGGTCCCCAGGAGGAGAACTCACTCATGAACGGACCGGCAAGGTTCCCGGCGTCCAGCACCAGGGTGCCGGAGGTATGCTCCTTGAAGTACTCCCCGGCGTCCATGGAGATCGAGCAGGAGGGCAGCGTGGAGATACCGATGGTCATGGAGATATTACCCGATACGTTGTTGTAGATGATCGCGCCGATGGCACCGTGGTTCTTCGCGGTCTCCACCTTCTCTTCAAACGTGGTGACACCGCGCTTGATGATGGCGATTTTACCCGTGACATCGACGGTTTCGTAGTTGCCGTCGTTACCGATACCGGGCACTACCACATATTCGACCGTGGCGGACTTGCGCCCGGCGAGGATCAGATCGTAAAATTCGATCTCATCGCCGTTGTTGCGCCTTGCCTTGGTGAGGTAGATCGGCTGTTCGCCGTTGACGAAGAGGTAGTGGGTTTTGGCGCCGGTCACCGACGCCACCGCCATGGAGGACGGGTAGGTGGCGGGAGAACCGATGGTCGCGGAATCGGGGTTTGAGACGAGGTTCGTATCGCCCTTTTCCGAGCCTTTTGCCGAAGAATAGGAGTTCGAGGCGGCGACGATCAGGTTGATGCCTGCCGCGCGCACCGCGTCATAGATTTCGTTGGTGTTGTCATCATCCGCTGCGCGGGAGAAGCCGCAGGAGGAACCGAGAGACATATTGATGACATCCACGCCGAGCAGCACGGCATCCGACAGAGCGGCAAGAATATCTTCCTGCTCCGCACCCTGATCCTTGTTGCCGAACACCTTCATGGTGACGAGCTGCGCGTCAATGGCAACGCCGGTGATGGTATCGTCCTTGCCCGTGATAATGCCCGCCACGTGCGTGCCGTGGTCATTGACGGGATACACGTCGGTATCGTGATCGGCATAGTCAAAGGAGAACGGCATTTTCCCGGAGCGGTAAACCGACTCCCAGCGGGCGCTCTCGTCCAGTTTGGCGGCGCCGAGGAGCGAGAAAATCGCCTGGATGCGGTCTGCCGTCAGCGTCAGGTTGCCGTCGGGGAGGCGCTGGAAGGCGCTGTGCGTATAGTCGGTACCCGTATCGAGCACGGCGACCACCATGCCCTTACCGGTGTAGCCGGTGCCGGAGGAGTTGTAGATACCGGTTTCATAAGCGTTGAGCGCGTTATCGGTGGCTTCCGTCGAGGCAACGTTGTAGCGCTCCGCAATCATGGCGTTCTTTACGGCGCGCAGACCGGAAATGCCCTCAAGATCTCCGTACTGCACCGTGCAGGAGAAGCCGGAGAAGAGGGTGGTATAGTGATACCCGATGTTCTTCACCTTGGAGCCGAGCGACGCAATGAGGGCGTTCTGCTCGGCAAGCAATGCTTCCGCATGGGCGCGGCCCGTCTCGCTCAGCGCGTAGTCGGGAACGCTCATATTGGCTTCCATTGCCGCAGCGGAAAGCGATTTGCCCTCCATCCGGACAATGACCTTGATTTCATCGGTCGGACGGTACAGTTTTTCGTCCAGCCGATTGACCCCGTTCCCCGAAAGGTCGGGGCTGTGGCTGCCGCCCATCGTGATGGTCGGACCCGGCATACAGCCAACGCCGGGTAAGGTAACAGCGCCCACCGGCAGAATGACCGCGCCCACGACAAAAATCATGGCGAGGACAAAGCTGGTGAAGCGGGATACTCGTTTGTTCATAAAACCCCCCAAAGAAAGGCACCGCCCCTTGACGGCGGAGCCTGCGATACATGGTGCGGAGGCACCCCTCCGCGCGGAACCCGTTTCCCTTCCCCGTGCCGCACGGCGCGGGGGCGGCGTTCCCCTGCCCCGCCTCAGCGGAGCCAGAGGTATGCCGCAAGAAACGCAAGAAGAAACCCGCCGAGCAGGATGAGAAAGTAGGGCAGCATGGCGAGGTATGCCCCGCGGATGAGCGCCAGGCGCTCTTTGCGCGTGGGGACGTCATGCTTGTCCGACGGCGGTGTTTTTTCGTCATCTTTCCCCGGTACGTACCAGGAAAAGCCGTCGACATTCATATTGACGATGGTTCTGCCATCGTCTTCTATGACGTTCTTTTTCTTTTTATTCTTTTTCATTCCCGTTTTTGCTCTCCTCTTCGGCAGGCGAACCGCACAGGAAGCAGGCGACCTTGTGCCCACCGCCGACATCGGTCAGGGCGGGGCGTTTCTGCTTGCAGATTGCCATGCATTTCGCGCAGCGCGTGTGGAACTTACAGCCGGAGGGGCAATTCACGGGAGACGGAACATCGCCGCTGAGCACAATCCGATGGATTTCGGCGTGCGGGTCAGGCACGGGAACCGCGGAAAGCAGCGACTGGGTGTAGGGATGGCGCGGGTCATCAAAGATCTGATGCGTCTCACCGATCTCCGCCATACTGCCGAGGTACATGACGCCGACGTGGGAGGAGATGTGTTTGACCACCGAGAGGTCATGCGAGATGAAGAGATAGGTCAGCCCCATATCCATCTGCAGTTTTTTCAGCAGGTTGACGATCTGTGCCTGAATGGAAACGTCCAGCGCCGACACCGGCTCGTCACACACCACAAACTCGGGCCTGACGGCAAGGGCGCGGGCAATACAGATCCGCTGGCGCTGACCGCCCGAGAACTCGTGCGGGTAACGCTCGTAGTAATAATCATGCAGACCGCACTTTTTCATAATGTCAAGGACGTAGGAACGCAATTCTTCCTTCGGCACGATGCCGTGGGTCTTGACCGCCTCGGCAATGATATCGCCGACCGGCATCCGCGGCGGCAGCGAGGAGTACGGATCCTGGAATACGATCTGCATCCGCGTGCGCAGGTTGTTTTTGCGGAGCATGGCGGAAGAATAATTCGTGATGTCCTGCCCGTCATAAATCACCTGCCCGCCCGTAATGTCATACAGGTGCAGAATGGTTCTGCCGAGGGTGGTTTTGCCGCAACCCGACTCGCCCACGATGCCGAGGGTGGAACCGCGCGGCACGGTGAAGGAAACATCATCCACCGCCTTCAGATAGGTCTGTGTTTTCCCGAACGCATTTTTCGAGATAGGAAAATACTTTTTCAGGTGGCGTACCTCAAGCAGGATGTCTTTCTGCCCGTTTACGGGCGCGCTCTTTTTTTCATTCATGGCGCGCATCCTCCTCTTCTTTCAGCCGGGAAATCTCTTCGGCGCGGTAGCAGGCGACATAATGCGTTTCCGAGAGGCGGACAAGCGGCGGATAGCCGCCCGCGCATGCCTTGCTGCAGAACTGGCAGCGGTCGCGGAAATAGCAGCAGTCGGGCAGGTCAATCGGGTTCGGCACTCTGCCGGGGATGCTGTAGAGCCAATCCACATCCCGGTTGACGACCGGCTTCGATTTTTGCAGGCCGATGGTATAGGGGTGGCAGGGGTGGTCAAAAATGTCATAGACCGTACCCTGCTCAATGATTCTGCCCGCGTACATGACCACCACGTAATCCGCCATGCCGGCAATCACGCCGAGGTCATGGGTAATCAGCATAATCGAACCGTTGATGCGGTTCTTGAGGTCCTTCAGCAGATCCAGAATCTGCGCCTGGATGGTGACATCCAGCGCGGTGGTGGGTTCATCGGCAATGATGAGTTTCGGGTTGCAGGCAACCGCCATGGCGATCATCACGCGCTGGCGCATCCCGCCCGAAAGTTCATGCGGGTATTTTTTGTACACCGCCTCGGGCATGGCGATGCCGACTTCGTTCAGCATGGCGATGGAGCGGCGGCGGGCATCCTCCCGCGTGGCGCCGGGGTTATTGATGAGCACGACTTCATCGAGCTGATACCCGATCGTAAAGACGGGATTGAGGCTGGTCATCGGCTCCTGGAAAATCATCGAAATTTCTCTGCCGCGGATTTTGCGCATATCCACCGTCGGCATTTTGGCAATATCAAAGACCTTTTCCTCGGTTTGGAAGAGGGGGAGTCCGTCCTTCCCGACTTTCTGTACGGGAACTTCGGTCTTGTTGCCTTTTTTGTCGGTCACGGTGCGCGTAAGCGGCACGGTTTTGCCGTTTTTGTCGGTTTTTGTCTCGTAGACGGGCACGGGTTTGCCCTTTTCGTCATACACGAGGTCGGAGGTGCGGAACCGGATGGAGCCCTCGACAATCTGCCCCTGGGGCGCCTGCACGAGCTGCATGACCGAAAGCGAGGTTACGCTCTTGCCGCAGCCGGACTCCCCGACCACGCCGACAATCTTGCCGCGCGGCACGTTGAAGGACACGCCGTTGACCGACTTGACCGTACCGGCATCGGTAAAGAAGTAGGTGTGCAGGTTCTCGATCTCAAGGATGTTATCGGGATCCTTCATCTCGGTGGTATAGGTCTCGGGTGAGACCTTGCGCCGCTTTTTCTTTTCGAACTCACGGGTCTTTTTCCGGTTTTCCCGTGCGATTTCCCGCAGTTCTTTGGCGGAGAGGTAATGTTTTGCGTCAGCCATAAAAGTCTCCTCCCCTCAGCGTTTCATCTTGGGGTCGAGCGCGTCGCGCAGACCGTCACCGATGAAGTTGAATGCCAGAATGGCAAGCACGATACAGACACCGCTCGGAATCCAGATATTCGGATAGAAACTCAGAATATCGGCATCTTTGGCAAGGAAGATCATATTCCCCCAGGACGGCTGCGGGTAAGGCACGCCGAGATCAAGGTAGCCGAGCGTTGCCTCGTAAAGAATCATGCTGCCGAGCGAGAGCGTCATGGAGACGATGAGCTGCGGCATCACGTTCGGTACGAGGTGTTTGAAAATCTTGTGGCTGATGGGAAGCCCGAGCGCTTCCGCCGCCGTCATGTATTCCTGCTCCCGCAGGGCAAGAATCTGCCCGCGGACAAGGCGCGCAGTCCCCGTCCAGCTGATGACGGTGAGCGCCGCCATCATGAGGTAGATGCGCCATTCTTTCGGTACGCCGTTGTTATCGAGGATGGCGCCGACAATCAGCAGAATCGGCAGGGTCGGGATACAGTTGATGACATCGACAATCCGCATGATGAGCATATCCACCCATTTGCCGAAATAGCCGGCAATGCCGCCGAGCACCACGCCGAGCGCGGAGTTGACCAGCACGACCAGAAGCGAAAGCGAAAGCGAGACCCGCCCGCCGTACATCAGACGGGAGAGGACATCGTAGCCCTCGTTATCGGTGCCGAGAATATGCAGCCGCTCGGTTCCGTCCCGGTCGATGGCGTGGGAGAAACAGGGAGCGAATTTGTTGGTCTGGTACTGATATTCCTCCACGTAATAGACCGTATAAGTCTCTCCGTCCGCGCCTGTAAAGGTCTTGGAGAAGGTCGTGTAGTTGGTACCGCCGGTGGTACTGTCGGGCAGGGCGGGATCCCAGCCGACAAAAATCGGTCCGACAAAGCAGAAGAGCAGCAGGGCAACCATGGTACAAAGCCCGACCACGCTGAGTTTGGAGCGGAAGAACCGCCGCAGCACCATGCGCATGGGCGAGATGATTTTGACCTGATCGGAGAGGCTCTCTACCTCGCTCTCATCCAGCGGAGCGGAGGCGTGCAGCGTGTCCTGCGCCGCCTTCTCTTCTTCTGCCGCCGCAAGAGGCGTTTCGGGCGGGAGGATCTCTCCGTCCGTCATCGGAAGGGGCGCAGATTGCAGGGAACTGGTTTCTTTTTCTTGATTCTCCATCGGAAAGCCCCCTCCTTTACTTGTCGAGTTTTACGCGCGGGTCCACGATCATATAGGCAATATCGGTAAAGAAGGTGCCGATGACCGTCAGGATGGCAAGAAACATATTGTAGCCCATGATAAACGGAATATCGCCGAAGGAAAGCGCCTGATACGCCTTCTGTCCGATGCCTTCCAGGGCAAAGACTTCCTCGGTAATCATGGCCCCCGAGAACAGGCTGGGCAGGATGCCCGCCATGGTGGTGACCAGCGGAATCATGGTATTACGGAACACGTGCTTATAGATCACGGCGTGCTCCGAAAGCCCTTTGGCACGGGCGGTACGGATGTAATCGGCGTTCAGCACCTCCAGGGTGTTGGTGCGGGTATAGCGCATCAGACCGCCGATGGAAAGAATGACAAGGGTAAGCATGGGCAGCACGCAGTGGCGGGTGACATCCAGCACCGCGGCGAAGCCGGTATATTCCTGCAACGCATCCCGCAGACCCTGGGAGGGCAGCCAGCCGAGGTCAACCGAGAAGATTTTGATAAACAGCGACCCGAGGAAAAAGGACGGGAGCGAAATGCCGATCATGGCGAACACGGTGACGATATAATCGGCGGGACCGTACTGGTGGGTAGCGGAAAAGACGCCGAGCGGGATGGCGATGATAAATTCCAGAATCAACGCGACAAACGAGATGATAAACGAAATCCACATGTAGGTGGAAATGACCTCCGCCACCGGGGCGGAGAACTTAAAGGAAATACCGAGGTCGCCCTGCGCCGCTTTCGAAAGCCACTTGAAATAGCCCTCCACGATGCCGGTATCCAACCCGTAAGCGGCCTTCACGCGGTCAATGTCTTCCTGCGTCACCGTTCCCTGCTGGAGTTGCGAGGAAAACTTCTGATCAACAAAGTTGCTCGGCAGCATCCGTACAAGGGAATAGAGGATTACGGAAACAAAAAACAGGATCAGCACCGCGTACAGGAGACGCTTGATGATGTATCGTGCCATTTTTTTCTCCAATCAAGTAAAATGCAGGCGAAAGAAAACAGGAAAGGGAGACCGCCGCCGGTGCGGCGGCGCCCTCCTTTTCGCCGGGATTATTTCGCTTCGCGGAAGCTGATGGTCCAGAGCTTCGAGAGCGGCGACTGATATGCCGTCACCTCGGCAAGCGACTCGGAATCAATGACATCCGAGTTCCAGATGTAGAGGTTCTTACGCTGATAGGTAGCCAGTTCCACGGAAAGTTCCATGACGAGGTCAAGCGCCTCGGCGTAGATCTTCTTCCGGTCTTCTTCCACCAGCGTTGCGCGGGCATCTTCAATCAGCAGGGCAAGCCGATCCAGCATCTCCTGCTCTTCTGCCGTACCCTCCTCCTCAATGTAGGGGAAGCCCCAGTTCTTGATGGAAGTGGCGCTCGAATCCTTGTGGTAAACCTGATACATATCCGGGTCGATGGTAGAGGACCATGCGGCAGCCCAGACGGTGAGTGCGCCGGAGGCGAGTTTCGACAGGGCGCTGGCATCCTTGGTCACGGTGATATCGAAGCCGATTTCGTTGAGGAGGTTTGCCGCCTTCTGCATGGTCTGGTAGGCGGGGTGGTCGTTCGAGTCACCGGCGATGGTGAAGGTATAGGTCAGCGTTTCGCCGTTCGTGTTCTTCAGTTTGCCCGATGCGGCATCGAGGGAATAACCGGCATCCATGGCGGCGGCAAGCGCGGACTGCTTTGCCTTTTCGTCATTGAACTTGGTGGCGATCTTGTTGCCCATGGCATCGGTCGTATAGTCGTAGGACTGTTCGAGGTAGTACGGCTGGCAGCCCTTCGGGTATGCCCAGGAGTTCTCGGACATCGAACGGTAGAGGATGCTGGCAAAGGACGGACCGCCGTAATAGTCGAGGCACAGCCCGGTATCCATGCAGTACATAATCGCGCGGCGGATGTTGATATCGTGAATCTTATCCGCATTGACGCCGATGTAACCGTAACCGAGGTTGGGAGCAAGGGCATACTGCACGCCGTTCAGTTCCGCGAGTTTGTTGATGTTGGTGCTGGTTGCCTGCGGCTCGGAATAGTAAACTTCCTTGGTTGCGCCGGTTACGGCATTGAACATCTGGTTGGTGGCAATGACCTTATAACGCAGTTTGCGGATTTTGGCGTTATAGGTGCTCTTCAGTTCGTCCGTGCTTTTATCGGAGCCGGAGGCGAAGACGGTGTAGAAGTTATTGTTTCTCTCAAAATACACGATGTTATCCGAGAAGAACTCATTCTTCGAGGGGATGGCGGAATCCGCTTCGCAGGAGGTGGCGGAGTTGGACGCCTTGTAAGGACCTGCGCCGACCGGAACCTGCTTGAGCTGAAGCTGGTCAAAGAACTTCTGATCCGAGAATTTCACGCCGAAGCGGTTGTTCTCGATGGAGAAGGCTTTGCTCTCCTCTTCGGTGGAGTAATAACTCATCGGTGCGATGGTGAGGGAGAAGTTGTAGATTGCCTTCGGGTCCACGCCGTTGATGACGATGCGGAGGACATCGCACTCCTCACCGAGGTCGATGGTTTTGCCATCCTCATCGGGGATGGTGGTGGAACGATAGGTGGTGATGCCCGAAATGTTCGGGATCTTGAGTTCGCCCTTTGCCACGATGTCGGCAAAGTAATCGGAGATGGCGACGCCCTTGAAGTAGTCCTTCAGGTTGCCTGCCGTAGCCCAACCGCCGGCGACCACCGCCTTCAGTTTGGTCTTGTAACTGGAGAGCAGTTCGACGCCGAGATTGGCTTTATACACCGTCTCGATCATGTTCTGCTCGGAGTGGTCGAAGTCGGCGGCATCATAGCCGTTGTAATCTACCGTATACGTAATGACTTTGGTATCGGGGTCTTTTTCGCTCTTGACGGTAATGAGCCCCTCATTGTAAAGGAAGATCTGCCAGGCTTCGGTAAAGCCGAACTTCTTCTTGTAATCGGAAGAGTCGATATCGGTCGAAACGGCGGAGTTCCAGTCCGACTTCAGTTCTTCACGGAAGAGGGATTCCGCCTTGGCGATGACTTCCTTCATCCGGGCGGTGAGTTCGGAGCGCTCTGCCTTCTCATCATCGCACCACTGCACGAGTTCGTCAATCCGTGCGGCGGCAAGCGTGAGGAAGTAGGCGTTGAGCTGCTGCTGCTCGCTCTCGTTTTCCGACTGGGCGCGGTATGCCGCCATGCCCTTGATATCCACGGAATAGAGGGTGGAGGAACCGGTATAGATGGGATCCAGCAGCACATAGAGGTTGAAGAGAACGTCCTTGATGGTCAGATCGGCGCCGTTCGAAAACTTGACACCGTTCTTGATGGCAAAGTGGTATTCGGTGTAGTAGTTATCGTAGTTTTTCTCGGCAATATCGGCGGCGGTGCCGTGGGTGATATTCGAGAAAGCGAGGGCGATGGATTCCACGTCCCGTCCGGCAACCAGTTTGCCGTTCTTATCGGTGGTCAGCAGCCCGAGCTGGGTCAGACCGACGATGTTGCCGTCGGCACCGCTGGTGTAATAGAAGGGGTTGAAAACGCCGTCCAGCGCTTCGCTGGCGATACCGAGAGGCGTATTCTCGTTGGAAATACCGTCTTTGCCGCCCCCGTTATCGTCATTCTTTGCAGGGCACGCCGTCAGAATCGGCAGCAGCATACAAAGGGCAAGGGCAAGACAAAGAATTTTTTTCAGATGTTTCATTCTTTTTCTCCTTTTTCGTACCGTTTATGCTTCCGTCGGAAGCGCATCTATTTCTTCCACCGTAACATCGGAGGTCACGCCGGTGCGTTTTTCATCGGGCGATTCCCCGAAAACGCTGTCCGCTGCGGCGACAAGAGAAGAAAGCTCTTTCCCCGCCCCCGTGTAGACCAGCGAACCGTGCAGAGTGACATTTTCCAGCGTTACGTGGGTGGTTTCCGTATCTTCATGACACCTGCCGGCAAGAGCGCCAAGGTAGGTGATTTTGCTGTTTTGCTGGTTGGTGAGCGAAACAACCACACGGAGGTTTTCGAAGGTGATATCGCGGATGACGGCATTTCCGCCGAGTTCGTTGAAGAGCCCGTAATACACCCCCGTCCGCGACTGTGTTTTGGTGACGGTGAGGTTTTTCACGGTATGCCCGTTGCCGAGAATTTCACCGACAAACGCATCGGGGAAGGTGGTGGCAACGCCGCTCATGTCAATATCGTTCATGAGGTAATATTTCCCGCCCGCCTTGACCGTTTGCAGATCTTTCGGCTGGGAGACCAGGTAATAATTCCCGACCAGAGTTTTGGCGTACAGGGTTTCCACCGGGTTTTTCTCATCCCCGTGGTGGGTATAGGGCAGGGTGACGGGCTTTTCAAACGCCGCGTCATAGTAGTAGCCGATGAAGGTATAGCCGTTGGCTTTCGGCAGGCTGTTCAGCGTCAGGGTGGCGGAAGGAACCTGCATGGTCACCGACTCCGCATTCCCTTCCCCGTAGAGCACGCGCACGCTGAAGTTTACGACCCAGCGGCAGTAGAGCGTGATGTTTTCCGTGACCCGGTCGGTTTCAAAATTCCAGGGGCGCTCGGTCTCGGTGCCGTCCGGTGCGGTTTCTTTTACGTAATATTCTTTCAGGTAGCAGCCGCTGAGGAGCGGTTCCGCGGTATCGGTCCCGTCAGCGCCGAGCGGAAACAGCAGCGAATTCGGCTTGACGTAATAGACCTGTTTGTCCATCCCGCTGACGAACCCGCCGTTAAAATCAAAGGTGACATGGCAGGTATAACCGTCTTTTTCCAGTTTGGAGAGTTTATCGCTCTGGGCACAGGCGGTACAGACCAGCAGGATAGCCAGAACTGCCACTGCCAGGAAGAGAGTTTTTCTGATGTACGATCTCATGTTGGCTCCCGATCGCGCAACTGCGCGTGTTTTTACAAATTCATTCAAAAATCGCGCGGCGGCGCAACCGCACGCCCACACGTCTGTCGCTTATTATAGCACACTTCCCCCGCGAGGTAAAGTGCCTTTTGTAAAGTTTTACGACTTCGCCGTGATTTTTTTCGGCGGGCGAGGGTGGGCGGAGGGGCGGGGGCCCCCGCCGCTTTCCGCGAAGATCAGTTCAGTTTCAGTTCGCCGTAGAGGCGGCGCGCTTCACTGTACCCGTTTGCGGTGTAAGTTTCGAATGCGGTCTGTTCGTCTGCCTTGAGGGCGTTATACGCCGTACGCAGCGCATCCATCGCATCGGCGAGAACCGCCTTATTCGTCTTCCCCGCAGTCGCATTGGTTCCGTCGGGGTTGATCACATAGTTGCGATAGGCTTCCTCAAAGGCAATGAGCGCCTCCACCGCATCGGTGGCGTAGGGCGTGCTCTCTTCCCCATTCTTGTAGGAGAGGTACTGCTTGGTGAAGCCGCGCAGAGCGCCGTAATAGGTGTTGAAGTTGCCGTCGAGGATCAGGTAGAACTTCTGGTTATAGACGTTCATCGCACGGAAGGCGCGGATGCCGGAAAGAACCGCATCCACATCGGCATAGGCATCCCCCTTTGCGTAGCATTTGATCATGTACGCGGTGGCGGAAAGTGCGGCGGGGGTATCGGAATAAACGTGATAGAGGTCGATCAGGTAATTGCCGCTGACGGTCAACCCGCGCAGCAGGGTAACCTGATAGTAGTTGATGTAGAAATACGCATAGTCATGGGAAACCGATACTTCGCTTGACATCTGGTGCAGCCGGGCAAGGCTGAGCGCCTCCTGGACTTCGGCGGGTGCATTCTTACGGATGTCCGCATACAGGGTACGCGCCCGCTCCGCAGCGGAGAGGAAGAGCGAATAGACCGGAGTGGAGTTCGTGCCGTGGATGAGCGAATACGCCGAGATGGCAGTGCTGAGGTATTCGCTGAGTTCATCGACCTTCGCCTTCCATTCGCCGAGGTTCGGCTGTTTCGGGTCGGTTTCTTTTACGTATTCGGCAGCGGTGAGGTAGTGCTGATACATGGCGCCGAGGTATTTGTCAAAGTTGCCTTGATCCGTTTCCCCGAGGGCGTTGTACGCAGCGCTGACCGCGGCGATATTGTCCCGGAACGCCGCAAAGTCGAGTTTGCCCTGTGCCCGTGCGAAGGATTCCATCGCGAGCATCAGATCCCCGAAGGTTGCGTAGGCTTTTTCGGTCAGAACGGTCTTATAGTAGCCGTCCATCAGGTTGACAAGGTAGTTGGTATAGCCGTCCGAGGTATCCCACATCATGGCGGGGTAACCGCTCATGTAATAGGGGGCGATGGTCTGGAAGAAGCCGTCCAGTTCCCCCGGCGTCATGGTCGAGAGACAGGAGAAGATCAGTTCCATGCGCTTGCCGTAATCCTCGGTCGTGCGGTAATCCGCATCCTCCAGGACGCGGGAAACCGTGTCGATATACAGGTTGACAAGGGAAGAGAGGTCAGCATTCACCAGCGCGGTGCCAAGCACCTGATAGAGCCCCATTTTTGTGGTGCGCATGAACGAAAGCAGCGCGCCCATGGTTACTTCGTAAGGCTGGTTGTCTTTTGTGAGGAATCCGGCAAAGGTAAGCGTGCTTGCCAGATCGCCGTACATATCCTTGTTCTTTGTGAGTTCGGCAAGCAGGGAGTTTGCCTTGGCATAAGCGGCAAGGAAGTGGGTGGAATCGATCATTCTGCCGCCGGAGAGGTACTGCACATACGCCATGGCAAGAGAGACCTGCCCATACAGTTCTTCCAGGTCACCGGGGAGAATGATGTTCTTCATCACCCCGATGGCGGCGGTGTTCTTCTGCCCGTAAGCATAGGTATAGAGGATTTCGACCAGGTCGTTCCCCGAACGCCATGCAGAGGCATATTGGAAGAGCACATCGTCGCTTCTCGTGGTGTAAGCGCCCGAGGTGATGTAGGCGAGGGCGCCGTCCAGTTCCGCAGAGGCGACGGCAAGCGATTCCGCCGTCCAGGAGGCGGGCACGTTCGCGGTTTTCTCATACAGTCCGATGACATATTCCAGGCGCGCGATGGTATCTTCGTATTCCTTCGTCTCATAGACCGAGCCGAGGTAGAGCCCGACGAGATTCTCCCCGAACAGGGTGACATCGGGGAAATCGGCGGCCACGTTCGGCAGGAAGGAACCGAAGGCATTGAGCGGTTCGTTTGCGTCCTTCAGGCGGGCGAGATCGGCTTTCGTCGTGGCATAAGTCTTTGCCACGATGGTGATGGCGTTATCCTTCAGCACGAAGGTATCGGCAAAGGAAGCGACCGCTTTCTGCCAGGCATCCAGCCCGTAAACGGCAACGATGCGGACAAGCGAATCGAGCTTCTCGCCTGCCACCGCTTTGCGATTGGTCGCCGAAAGGGTGTAATAGAGGCGCATGGCGTCCAGCGCCTTCTCCCCGACTTCCGCGCTCACGGCAGGTGCCGTCTCACCGGTGAAATCCAGCGCCGGCAGTTCCGCGACCTGGGAAAGAAACAGCGAAACGTCGCTGTAGGTAATGGTGATATCAAAAGAGTTATAGGTGTGGCCGGCGTACGAGACTTGCAGCGTCTGTACCAGCGGGTTTTCGCGGTTTTCCGCCGTAGCGGCGGAAAGATCAAAACCGCTGACCATATCGGCACTCAGTTCACGGAAGCGGGTGAGTTCCCCGCCCGCGCTCTTGAAGGTAATATAGCCACCGGTGAGGTCGATGCCCGCATCGTGGCTCTGATAAGCGGTCTTGGTCGGTTTGTGCAGATCGGTGGAGGCAACGGCATATACCTTGACGGTGATGCTGCCGGTGTATTCGCCGTAGGTCAGGTTCAGCGCCACATCGCCGGGGTTGGCGGAATCAAAGCCCGAGACGGTGAGTTTTTCATCGTTCATCGCCACGGTCATGCTGGTACCGTCATCCTTATTGATGCGGACGTGCCCTTTTTCCCGGTTGAAGGTCTCGCCGACAAAATAGGTCAGTTCGACGTTCTCCGCGCTCATGCGGGGCAGCACCGTGACATCCAGCGTGGCAGTCTTGCCCCGATAGGAGACGGTGACGGTCTGTTTGCCGAGGGTAGCGGGGTCATAGCCCTCTACCTTGACGTTTTCATCGGTCATGGCAATTTCCCGGACTTCATCGCCCACTTTGACCGACAGTTTCCCGGCAGAGAAGTCCAATTCCTGCCCCTGCACGTAGGTCAGCTTCGGCATATTGGCTTTTTTCACCGAAATGTCACTGACCTGCTCGGCGCAGCCGACCATCACTGCGGTCAGTGTGCAGAGCAGAAGCAGAAGGATACCGATTTTGGATACTACTTTCATTTCCTTACAATCCTTTTCCTTTTCTTAAAAATGGTTCTATCACCGTACGGTGGCACAGCGCCCGCCCCCTCGGCGGGCGCTGCTTGTTTTTTTCGGGGGTGTCAGGCGGTTTTTTCGTAAACGGGGTACAGGACGCTTCCCTCCTCTGCCGTGTCGAAGAACGGCAGGGCGGGGTTCGGCGCCTCCTCGGTCGGGGCAATCAGACCATAGACCGCAGCGCCGTCTGCCGCAGTGGCGAAACCGACGCAGGTGTAACCGGCACGCTCGGGCGCCGAAACGCCGTTCTGCGCGCTCGGATTCCGCACAAGGTCCTTGGTTTTCGTGAAAGAAACCACATAACTGCCGTCGCCCGAGAGGGTGCAGCCCCAGAAGATCGGGCGGTAGGAAGAGTTGAAGAGTTTATCCCAACCCGCGGGCGCCTCGGATTCCGACACATAAATCGACAGGTTCTTGCAGCCGTAGAAGGCGTGCTTGCCGATCTTCTGCAGGTTGCCGCGCAGGATCACGGTTTTGAGCCGAGCGCAGTTGCGGAACGCATAGCTTCCGATTTCCGCGAGCCCCGTGCCGAGGTCGAGTTTTGTCAGACCGCAACCGTAGAAGGCGTAATCGTCAATTTTCTTCAGGGTGGCGGGAATCTGCAATTCGGAGAGCCCCAGGCAGCCGTAGAACGCATACGGGCCGATCTCGGTGACCGAAGCAGGGAACGAAACGGTACCGAGCGCCACGCACTTGTAGAAGGCGTATCTGCCGATGTACTTCACCCCGCTGCCGAGGGAAACCTCTTCGAGGTTCACACAGTTGCTGAAGGCACGTTCCCCGATCTCGGAAAGCCCGGCGCCGATGGTCACGTGATACAGCCCGGAATTGGCGAACGCGTTTTTCCCGACCGATGTCACGCGGTCGCCGATTTTGATTTCTCTCAGCGACTGGCAGGTGTAGAAGGCATAATCACCGATTTCGACAAGTTCTGCGGGCAATTCGACGTTGACAAGCGAAGCGCATTCATAGAAGGCGGAGCGCCCGATGCGCTTGACCGAAGCGGGAATCGACACCGTCTCGAGCGCATAGCAACGGAAGAAGAGGTAATCGACAAGCTCGGTCGGATCCCCTTCGATGGTGACTTGTTTCAGCGATTCGCAGCCGTAGAAAGCGCCGCGGCCGATGTGTTTCACACCGGCGGGGATCACGATGCTCTGCAGGTTGGCACTTTTATAGAAGGCATAGTTGGCAATGCCGCGCGTATCTTCCAGCAGTTCCACCTTGCCGGAGGCAAAGGCGCCGGTGCCGACCACCCATTTGCCGGCGTAAACCACCTGCACAAACAGATTGGAAAACAGCCCGGTATCCTTGAATGCCTCGGTACCGATCTCCACAACCGAATCCGGCACATCGAACGACGCCAGCCGTGCGCACTGATAGAAAGCGTAACTGCCGATTCTTTCCAGGTGGGAATCCCTGAATTCGACCGCCGTGAGCAACTCACAGCCCTGGAAGGCGTAATCGCCGATCTCGCGGACCGAAGAGCCGAGAACCAGGTTCATGAGCCCTTTGCAGGCGTAGAACGCCTGACGGTTGATGTACATGACACTGTCCGGGATCACGATGGAAGTCAGCTTGGTACAGGCTCTCATGGAGCCGCGTGCCAACCCCACCGTATCGGGACGGATGGTGACTGCGGTCATATCGGTTTTTTTGGTGCCGACAAGCCACTTCCCGACATAAATCACGTCTTCGTCGGCCCGCCCATAGAGCGCGGTGCCGTTAAAGACATCGGCGCCCATGGTGCGGAGCCCGCTCCCGATCTGCACGTTTGCAAGGGCATCACAGGAGTAGAACACACCGTCGCCGAGGTTCGTAAGACGGTCGGGCAGGGTAACGGAAGTCAGGGAAACGCAGCGCGAGAATGCCAGATTCCCGATGGAAGTCAGCGAAGAGCCGAGGTTCAGCGTGGACAGGGCGCTGCAACCGTAAAAGGCATACTGCCCGATGCTGTCGGCGTGGTTCCCGAGCGTCAGCATCCGCAGAGAAGTACACTGCGAGAACGCATATTCTCCGATGGAGACCAGCGAATCCGGCAGGGCGAGTGCGGCGAGCGCGTCACAGTCGGAGAAGGCGTAACCCGCGATGGCGGTCAGATTGCCGCCGAATTTCACGCTGACAAGCGACCGGCAGTAGGAGAACGCATAGGCGGGAACCACGGTCAGGCTTTCGGGCAGTTCGACGGCCGTCAGCTGACGGCAGCTCTGGAACGCATATTCCCCGATGGTGCTCAGGCTTTTCGGCAGCTGAATGGCGGTCATGTACGAGCAGTTGGCAAAGGCGCGCTCACCGATCTCGGTGATGCCCTCCGAAATCACAACGCCCTCGACCGCGCGGCTGCCGGAAAACGCGGCCTTGGCAATGCGCACGACGGGCTTGCCGCGATAGCGGCTCGGCACAACGACCGTGCCGGTGGCGGCGCCGACGCCCGACACCTCATAGGCGGTATTGTTGTTAATCAGCCGGAAGGAAAGACCGTTCTCCGGCTCTTTATAATAGGTCAACTCCGACGACCAGGCGGAGTCCGAAAACTCATCGCCGTTGCCCATGGCTTTGACCCGGATGGCATATTCCCCCGCCGGCATATTGGCGATGGAATATGAGGTTTTACGGGTGTTTTTTTCCTCGCCGTTGATCTCCAGCACATAGCCGCTCGCATTTTTCACGCCGACCCAGCTCAGCGTCATGGAGGTTTCGTCAAGGGCGAGATTCTTCGGTGCGGAAAGCTCCGGCGCGCTGCAGGCAACAAATGCCGCGACACAGAGGAGCGCGACCGCCGCCGCGAGAAGGATACGAAACTTTTTCATATGGTACATCTGTTTCTCCGCATGATACGAAGATTCTTCCTTTCCCGAGATCGGAGGATGGGGTGCCGGGAACCGGCACAAAAACAAGAAACGAAAGGGGCAGGACGCCCGGGGGGCGGGTCTGCCGCGCGGCGGAAAGATTTCCCGTTACCGGGGGCTAACACACGCAAAACCCTTGCCGTTTTCGGCAGAAAACCGCGTTTTTCGTGGTTTTCTGCCGCCGGAAAGGGTTGCCGGAAATTATTGACCGGACTTGCGGTTGCGATGCTCGCGGATGAGTTCGTGCGGCCACTTGAACTTGAACTTACGAACCGCCACATCCGTAAGGAAGAGGATGATGGCAAGGATCGCGAAGAGGTATCTCGGGTCGAAGGTGTAGGTGAGATACTTCTCAAAGTTGTCAAACGCCGCCCACGGGTCGTCCAGAGTCAGAACCTGACCTTTGCCGTCTGCCGCGAGGGTCGCCATGGCTTCTTCCGCTTCTTTGGCGGAGCGGAAGGAAAGATACTCTTTCGAGTAGGAGAAGGTGCGATAGGCTACGGTTTCTGCGACCACATCCCCGTTCTCATCCAGTTTGGAGACGGTGATGGTGTAGAGTCCGGGTTCTCTCGTGAGGAAACGCACGCGGCTGTAATCCTCCCCTGCGCCGGGTTCGATGAGCTGAAGGTTCTCTTCCCCGGTTGCGCCGGTGGGACCGACCACGCGCACGCGGATGCGCTGTCCTTCCTCCAGTTTGGTGAAGATGCTCATCTGAGTGGTGTAGTTATCCGGACGGAAGGTGAGTTCAATCTCCTTCTCACGGATGTTTTCGGTCGGGAAGAGGGCAAGCACCACGTTGTGCAGGAAACGCACGCCCGTAGGGCTGGCAAGAAAATCGCCCGACCAGGTACCGTTGAGGTCGCACATGAAACTGCCGACCGTGCCGGCGCCGTATTTCCACTGCGCGTAGATCGGCACGTATTCGCCCATCAGCGGAATTTCGACTCCCGCCTTGGCTTTGGTGCCGTAGAACCCGCGCAGCTGCGGCATATTCTCCTGCAGGATACCGTTTACCACCGAGGTATGATCGTAGATGACGGGGGTAAACGGCTCGTAGTTGACCTCTTTGATTTCGGGGACATTGAGGTCCTCACGCATGATGTTTGGGAGCGTGGAAACGTTCCAGGTCTCGTAGTATCTGCCGTGACCTTCGTTCGCGGCGGCCTGCATATCCTCGGTTTTTCCGTTATCCCCGATGGAAACGATGGAGAAGGTGATGCCCGACTCCTCGTAGTTACGCTTGACCACCTCGCCGTAGCTTTCATACGTATCCCCCGGCATACCGTCGGAAACAAGCAGGATATGACGCCGCTCCACCCCCTTCAGGGCTTTGAGCGCCGAGCCGGCACGTTCGATGGCGCCCGTAAAGACGGTGCCGCCGCCGATTTCGATATCATCGATCGCCGCACGGATCTTATCGATCTGCGTACGGGGGGTCATCTGAATTTCTTCGGCGTAGTCGTCTTCCAGCGTCATGACGCCGCACCAGTCCCGCTCGGTCAGCGCATTCAGGCTGGCAAGCGCGCCCTCTTTGGCAAGATCCAGTTTGGTTTTGCCGGTCACGCTGTCCTTGGTGCTCATACTGCCCGAACGGTCAATGATAATCATGACGCCGAGCGGCGGGGTATAGTTGATCGCCTGCACCGGCAGCATCTGCTGGTAGAGAGTACCAATCATATCCTCCCGGTTATAGGCGTTGGCGATGATCTTATCGCCCGTGTCGATCCGATTGCCGCCGACGGTGAAAAGACCGCCGCCGCAGAGATAGACATAGTCGTGCAGGATTTTATCAAAGCCCTTCGGCATATCGGCGTTGGCGATATTGACGAAAATCACCTCGTCATACTCCCGCAGTTCCGCAAGGGTTGCGGGCATCTGGGCGGGGTTGCCGATATCTGCCACCGTGACTTTGTAGGACTCGGAAAGCAACTCCCGCAGCTTGGCGGATTCATCGGCGTTGCGTTCCACAATCAGCACTTTATCGTAGGTTTCAAGATACAGGAAAGAGCGGTAACTGTTGTTTTCCTGCACCGTATCCTGCCCGCCCTCCATACGGAAGGTAAGCTCATGCATCCCGGGCAGGGTGAAGGTGTGTTTGATCACAACATCCTGCCGCGATTCGAGCAGGTCGGCGGTTGCGGTGCCGCACGCCACCCCGTTATCATACAGCGTGATGGTAACGCGGCTGTTGATATTGGCTTCGACCGAAACGGTCATCTCAAACTCTTCCCCGACCGCAATATTGTAATCCGGCATGGTAACGCCGACCAACTGCGCGTCAGCCCCCTGTTTGGTGGGGATATGAACCGTATCGATTTTGGTGCCTTCGGCAGCGATGGATTTGACCACGCTGCTTGCCTTGCCGTCGGTTTCCAGCCCGTCGGAGACCAGGATGATCTTACCCGTGCGGGGATTGGCAAAGAGCGAGGCGGCATAGGTCAGAGCGGAGGCAATGTCGGTAGCGGAATCGTCCGGTTCCTCTGCCGTCAGGTAATCGTTGAACACGCGGTCAACATTCCGTGAGGCGGAGGCGGCATAGACCTGGTTGTAACCGAAGGTCACGATGCCGACTTTGACATTCTTGCGTCTGGCTTCATCGAGCAGGGTGCGGACATAACTTTCCACATCCTCACTCGACTTGCCCGCGGTATAGGACTGGTCGAGAAGAATCAGGGCTTCGTTGCCGTCGTTCAGTTTGCCGTATGTAATCAGCGTGCCGGCGAGCAGCGAAACACACAGCACCATGACGACCATATGCAGCACCATGGAGCCGATGCGGTTTCTTGTGCGGCGATACTTGCGCGAAAGGCGGAAATAGGGAATGAGCGTCAGCGCCAGCGCGGGAATCAGCAGCAGAAGAAGCCAGGGGTTATCGAAATGGATTTGAAAATTCGTCATTGTTTCACCTCTCAAAACTGCTCACGGGATTGCAGCCACCATTCGGCGAACAACAACGCAACGAGCGCCACCGCGAAGTAGAACAGAAGATCAAGGTCCTGTGCCTGATGGTTCCCGTCCGTGTAGGGGCTTTCCAGCATATCGACTTCCTGGAAGAGATTGCTCTCCGCATTCGGTACCTTGACATACAGGGAGTCAATGGCCTGCTTGCCGGAGAGGAGCGTTTGCGTCAGGGTGTACGTACCGGGCTTTTCCACCGTCAGTTCCGCAGGGAACTCGGTATAATCCCGATGGATGCCCGCGCCGCTGACCGTGAGGGAGGTGCCGCGCGCATTGAGGGTGACCTTACTGTTGACCTCCGCCACCGAATTGCTGACGGTGGAGGGTTCAAAATAGTCGAAGATGTTACGGAAGAGCATCGGGAAGTCCATGGAAACGGCAAGGTCGGAGTAGTTGAGGTTCACCGTCAGGACGATCACTTTGCAGTCCGGCTCATTTTTGACCAGCAGCACCGGGTCACCGCCGCAGTACCAGAGGGGCGTAAAGCCGTCGCTCATGATCACGCGCTGATACCGGTTGACATAGATATTATCCGGGGTCAGATAAGAAGTAATGGGATGGGTCTCACCGGCGGTCAGGTTGGCATTGGCGCCATCCACCACGCGACCGAGGGCGAAACCGCCGTTTTCAGGCGCGTAAGAGGGGTCCACAAGGAACACCACGCCGTCGGTCGGCATGACCTTCGGCAACAGATCGTGCTCGAAAATGTAAATATCATAGCCTTCCGCCGGAAGGGATTCCGGCTTGCCTTCTTCATCCCGGGGCTTGATCTCGGTCAGGTCAAGCACCCATTCACCGCGCACGCTGTCCCGCAGGTTCATGAGAATACTGCTGATGAAGGGGTTCGGCCGGGAACTGGCATACAGCACGCGGATGGTCTCGCGCGTTCCGTTATAGAGATAATAACTGTTATCGTAAGAGAAGGAATCTTCCGTATCCGTAAGATACGCATGGACATAGGAATAAGAGAACACCTTCTGCAGGTCGGGCATTTCCTCTGCGGTGAACGTCCAGCGCTGAGTCTCATCGTTATCGCAACGGATCGGGCGCGTCAGGCGCACCGTGTTTCCTTCCACATCATTGGCATCATAAATATCGAGGCACAGCAGCACATCGGTATTCCGATGGTAACTGGCAACATCGACGGTAAAGGCGTAATAGTTATCCACCAGCTCGGAGGTGCAGTTCAGGATGGCGGCATTCCACTCATCCTCTTCCGACACATCGACAATCTGCACACCGCCCTTATCGATATAGGTCGTGGCGGTGTAGAAGAGGATCTCGGCTTTCGGATTCTCGTTCACCACCTGCTCTGCCAGGGTCATGGCACCGTTGACATCGCCCGCGGCGAACGAACACTTCAGATCGCCGGGGGTCACGAGGTTGTCCAGCGCCTCATACACATCCCGCCGCAGGTCGGAGCTGGCGCGCTGGGCAACGAAAGAGGCCTGCGTGCCCGCCAGAATGACCGAAACCGTCCCCTCCCCGTCAAGCGTCTCGGTCACAAGCGACTTGACGCGGGCCACGGCGCGCTCAAAGCGCGTTTCGTTCCCGTCGCCTGCCAGCATATTGGCGGAGGCGTCGATGATGGCGACCTTTTCGGTCTTTTCCTCGGGCACCGCGGCGCGTACCACAGGGGTGGCGAGCAGGGTGGCAAGGATGGAAAGGATGAGGATCTGACAGATCAGAACCAAAATGTTCCGGAACCGATTGATCGGCAGTTTTTTCTTTTTATACCGCAGGCTCAGCCGCCAGACGAACGTACTGGAGATGAACTTCTGCTGGTAGTTCGGTTTCAGAATATAAATCAGGATCAGCGCGAGAACGCCGAGAAGCCCGATGAAACCGAGGGGCGCAAGAAAACTCATACCATGATACCTACCTTAAGCATTTCGCCGAAAAGAACCTTTTCAATGGGTTGGTCGGTTACGACGGGGATATATCCGACATTACGGGAAGCGCAGTAAGAACGGATGTCCTCCATCATATCTTTCATGGCTTCTTCATACGCCGCCAACATTCCGCGGGTGATTCTCAGCTTCATATTTCTTGTGTCCGCCATATCCACCGACTCGGAGTCGATGAGATTGACTCTGCCGCTGTAGGTAGGGTCTTTTTCCTCGGGGGTCAGAATCTGCACGAGCAGCACCTGGCGGTTCTTGTAGCAGAGGTAATCGACTGCTTTTTTCCATTCGCCTTCCGAGAAGAAGTCGGAGATAATGACGCTCAGCCCGTCCCGCGAGCCGACGTCGGGGCTGCCGGCGATGGCGGAAAGATCCACATCCCCCTCCGGCCTGATCTTCTCCAGTTCTCCGATGGCGCGGAAAAACGGGGTCTTACCGACGATGACGCCGAAAGGATCTTCCATTCCGCTCTCCCGCAGAAGTTTGAAGGAAACCTTGTCCATGTTATGAACGGACAAAAAGCCGATGGCGGCTGCTGCCGCCACGGTATATGCCGCCTTTTGCGGGTCATCTTTGCCCATGGAGGCAGAGCAGTCGAGATAAATCTGCGTATGCATCTGCCTCTCATCGGTAAACAGTTTCAGGAAGAATTTTTCAAAGCGGCTGTACAGGTTCCAGTCAATACGGCGGATATCATCCCCGAGCATATATTCCCGGTAATCGGCAAACTCCACCGTCTGACCGTAAGTACGCACCAGATGCTTGCCGCCGAAGAAGCCGGAAAGATCCGACCGCAGGTGCAGCGCAAGCGTCTCCAGCCGACTGAAAAACGCATCGTTCAAGTAAGAGACACTCATTATTTTCTCCCGTTTTTCTTCTTACCCTTTTCAAGCTCTTCCGCCACCGCATCGGCAACGGTGCTCTTCTTTTTGCTGTTCAGTTCCTCAATGATCATGCGAATGACATCATCGGGGGAAACGCGGCCGGCAATTGCCTCAAAGTTCATCTTCATACGGTGACGGAGAACGGGGTATGCCAGTTCGTTGACATCACTGTATGCCACATTGAAGCGACCGTTCATCAGCGCCTTGACCTTGGCGGCGGAGATGAGCGCCTGACCGGCACGCGGGCTGGCGCCGAGGCGGACATACTTCTTTGCCGCTTCGCTGGCACACTCGCTGTCGGGCTGCGTTGCCGAGCAGAGCACCATGGCGTACCGCATGACATCCTCTGCCACGGGAATCTGATTGGCAGTCTTGCGCATTTCGAGCAGCTGATCGCCGGTGCAGGCAGACTCTGCCACTTCCGCCATGGTCTTCTGCGTCATGTCGACGATGTCCATGAGTTCGGCAAGGGACGGGTTTTTCACAATGAGTTTGAACATGAAACGGTCCATCTGTGCCTCGGGCAGCGGATAGGTACCGTCCTGCTCCACGGGGTTCTGGGTTGCCAGCACGAAGAACGGCTCGTTCAGCTTTCTCGAAACGCCCATGACGGTCACGGTATGCTCCTGCATCGCTTCGAGCAGTGCGGACTGCGTTTTCGGGGTGGCACGGTTAATTTCATCGGCAAGGATGATGTTACTGAAGATCGGACCCGGCTGGAAGTTGAACTGCGAATTGCCGTTTTCGTCTTTTACAATGATGTTGGTACCCGTAACGTCAGCGGGCATCAGGTCAGGCGTGAACTGGATACGGGAGAAGGGGAGGTTGAAGACGCGGCCGAGCGAACGCACCAGACGCGTCTTACCGACGCCGGGCACGCCCTCCAGCAGGACGTTACCGCCTGCGATCATGGCGATGACGGTACCTTCCACAACCTCGGTCTGACCGATCACGTCACGCTGAATCTGTTCAAAAATATTTTTGCACTGCTCGCTGAACTGTTTGATGTTTTCTTCTGTAATCATTTTCCTTGTCGCCTTTTTCTATAAAATTTTTATTCCCGCGGATTGCGGATTGCAGATTGCGGAATTACGAAATGGTGCCGTAGTAACGCTCGATGATATCGCGCAGAGCGGGGGGCAGTTCTTTGCCCTGGGAAATGAGATCCATTGCCCGCTCGTAGTACTGCTGCAAACTGTCGCGGTAGTACTCATCGCCGTTTTTGATCTGGTTTGCAGGGTCGTATCTGCCGGAGGCGCCGTTGCCGCCTTCCTCGTCGCTCGGGAACGAGCTGTCCGAATTGCTCGGATCGCTGCTCGAATCGCTCGGATCGCCCGGCTGATCGGACGGTTCGCCCTCGCTTTCTTCACCGCCGTCACCGGGTTTGCCATCGCCGTCGCCGTCGTCGCCGCCTTCGCCCACGCGCTGGAACACGGCGGTATAGACCACATCTTCTGCAATCGCCGTATCGGAACGGGCGGGGTCTTCCGACTCGTCTTCCTGCCAACAGACAAACATCCAGCCGTCATCGGCAACCGCAATGACAGGGGCAGCGTCCGTGCCGGCGGGGATGATCTGATCTGCCTCACCTTCAATCATACCGCCGATGCCGTCACCGAGGTCACCGGTTACGACATAACTGACCGAGACGTAACGGATCGGTTCTTCGGGGATGATGTCGTCAATGAGATCCGAGCCGTCTTTTATTTTCCCGCTTGCGCTGAGAAGCGTGACGGCGGACATGGACATGCCGAGCACGGCAAAAGCGGCAAGCAGCGCGAGACTGACGCGGGAGACGGAGAATTTGATGGACTTTGCATCCGCTTCGCGGATTTTTTCCAGGGCGTCCTCTCTCTGCCGCATCGCAATATAAGAGTCATCGTTCTCCAGTTCGATCATGGTGATCATACGTTCTTCCAGCCCGAGTGCATCGACCCGGCGCGCCACAGACTTTGCCGTGGGGCGGAAGCGGAACCGATAGAAGAGCGGAGCGCTGACAAGAGCCGCAGCAGCGCCGCAGACAGCGGGCAGCCACAACTGCGTAAGCCCGCGGATGAGCCATACGGCAAGCGCCGCGCAGAACACAACCGCAAAGCCGAGAACGAGGGCGGCAATCAGCGATTTGAGCCAGCCTTCTCTCTTCAACCGGGCATAGAACGTTTTGAAATACTTCTTGCTTTCCATATGGGGTACTCCTTTCATCCTCATTGTGCCTCATTGCCATTTGCATAACTGTTAATCAGATTATGCATGAGCAGGTACAATGTTTATAATACAGTATTGTAGCACAGGAAATTCGGTTTGTCAATATTAAGTGCGGAATTTATTGAAGATGCGCGAGAATTTTACATTTCATTTTTCTTTTACCGATTTGTGGAAATAACGGAAATCACCCGCCGACCTGCAAAGGTCGGCGGGTGAGGGTAGGATGGGGTGGGGGAAACGGGCGCTCAGGCGTTCCATTTCAGGGTTGCGGAACAACCCTCATCCCACTTTTCGTCCCAACGTTCCGAAGGAGACGCGAGTCCCAAGAACCGGATGGTCTGCCCGGCTCCCCAGCCGTCAAAGGCGCCCGCGCCGAGCGTGGTGACCTGATCATAGACATCCAGCCCGGGGAGTGCGGTACAACCGGCAAACGCACCGGCTCCGATTTCGGTCACTGCCGCCATCGACAGGCTGAGGTTCCCGAGCTTCCGGCAGTTGCGGAACGCATTGTCGGAGATGCCGGTCGTGCCCTCCTCAAAGATGGCATCGGTCAGCGAGATACAGCCGTTGAAGGCGTTTTTGGGAATCGTGGCGATCTTCTGATGCGAGACGAACGAGGTCAGATCCTTGCAGCCATCGAAGGCGTACGCCCCGAGTGTGATGACCGCGGTGCCGCCCTCCGCCCCGATTTCCACGGACGTGATGCCCGAGTTCATGAACAGACCGGGGGCAATGCTCGTGACGCAGGAAGGAATCTCGAAGGTCTTCAGCGATGTGCAGTTCATAAAGGCGAACGCACTGCCGCTGACATACGAAACCTCACCCTCCGCCGTGAAGCTGACGTAGCCGGGCAAATTGAACTGCGAGGAAGTGGTGCCCTCCGGCACATTCAGTTTCACTTCACGCAAAGCGGTACAATCGGCAAAGCAGTACGCCCCGAACGGATAAACCTTGGTGCCGTAAGAACCGCCGCTCGAAGTATAAACCGTGGCAACTTTGAGAGTGGCGGGGAATTCCACGCTCTCCAGCGCCGTACAGTTGCGGAACGCACCTGTGCCGAGCGTCAGGTATGCATACTCCACCTTGCCCTCGTTGCCGAAGCGGACGGTACGGAGCACGGGGTTATCGGCAAAGCAGTCATTATCAATACCGTGGAGCACTCTGCCGGAGATCCCCGTGGTATAGACGCGCAGCGGAAGCACCAGTTCCTCGATCGGGTCGGTGCGGAACGCGCCGATACCGATGGTAAGACGGTCACTGCCCGTCTGGTTGAAGGTCAGTTCGGTCAGCGAAGGGCAGTTTTCAAACGCGCCGTCGCCAATCTTTTTGATCCGCTTATCGATGTACACACTGCGCAGACCGGTACCGCGGAAGGCGTAATTCCCGATGGTGGTAACCAGCGAACCGTAATTGGCCTCCACCAGTTTGTCGCAGCCGTCAAAGAGATAATCGGGCAGCGTGATGATGCCTTCGGGCAGCGTAACCCGCGTCAGGTCCGTATAGGAGAAGGCGCCGGGGGCGATGCTGACGACATGCTCGGGCACGATAAACTCGCCGGCAAGATCCGAGGGAGACGCGATCAGAGTCGTCAGATTCGAGGAATAGAGAATCCGATCTTTCACCACAAAATCGGCATTGTCGGGTGCCACGATGAATTCGGTGAGCGATGCGCAGCCGAGGAACGGGTTATCCTCCAGGGTAATCACAGAGCCGGGCAACTCGATCTTTCGGAGTGCCGAGCAGCCGCCGAACGCACCGTTCCCAATCTCAGTCACACCGTTGCGGATTTCCAGATCCGCAAGGGAGGTACAATCGCCGAATGCATACTCCCCGATCGTCTGCACGGTTCCGGGAATGGTGATTGCCTTCAGTGCGGCGCAGCCGTTAAAGGTGTAATTCGCCAGCTCGGTAACCGCTGCGGGGATGGTGAAGCTCTCAAGCGACGCACAGTTCTGGAACGCATAGGTCCCGATGGTTGTGACGCCGGCAGGCAGCACCGCCGCACGCAGAGAAACGCAACCGTCAAACGCATGGGTCTTGATTTCGGTCAGACCGGCGGGCATCCGCACCTCGGTCAATGCGACGCACTTCTGGAAGGCATTGTTGCCGATGGTGGTGACGCTGTCCGGCAGCGTGACCTTTTGCAGCGAAGCGGCTTCCATAAAGGTGTAGCTCCCGATGGCGGTCACACCGTCCGGAATCGTCACTTCCGTCAGACCCGTCCGCTGGAACGCATAGTTCCCGATCGACGTGACGCCGGAAGGAAGGGTGATCTGCGTCAGTGCGGAACAGTTCTGGAACACCGTACTCCCGATGGTGGTCAGTTTGGAACCGGAAGCAAAGTTCACATCGGTCAGGTCGGTGCAGTAAACAAAGGCGTTGCTGCCGATGGAGGTTACGGACACCGGGAAATTGACCGTCTTCACGCCGGAACGGCTGAATGCGTAGTTACCGATCTCGGTTACGCCATCCGGCACCGTGAAGGAGCGGATGGAAACGTCGTTGTAAATGATACGGTCGCTCAGTTTTTTCAGTTGGCTGCCCGACTCAAAGGTTACGCTTTCGAGCGCGGGGCAATCGGAAAAGAGGTGGGTACCGATGGTCTTTACCGATTTGGGAATCACTACCGTGCGCAGGTTTTCGCAGTACTGGAACGCTTTGCTGCCAAGAGAAGTAACCGTGGAAGGAATGGTAACGGTACGCAGGTTCTCGGCATACTGGAACGCCTGATCGGCAACGGAAGTTACGCCGGAAGGAATCTGATAAGAAGCGGCGTTGAGATAAGTCGGATAATAGTAGATGGTCTTTTTGTCGGCGCTGAACAGCACGTTGTCCACCACCGAATACATCTTGGAGCCGGCTTCCACCTTGATTTCTTCCAGTGCCTTGCACTGATTGAAGATGTTGCTGTTGAACTTGGAGGCATAACTCTTCGAGAAGGTGACGCTCTTCAGGCTGGTGCAGTAACTGAACACGCCGTTCCCGATGGTAGCGAGGTTCGAGGGGAACACGAAACTCTCCAGTGCCACACAGCGATAGAAGGTGGAGTTGCCGATTTTACTGAGTTGGCAGCCGGGTTCGGCGTTCACGGTCTTCAGCGCCCCGCAGGAATCAAATATGTAATTGCCGAAGGTGCTGGCGCGGCGCGGGATGGTAAAGGTCTCCATTCCGCAGTCACCGAAAGCGTAGTTGCCGAAGGTGAGTTTGTTTTCCGAATCCTCAAAGGTCACGTTCTTCAGACTGCCACAATACTGGAACGCATTGTTGTCGATGGCGGTGATATAACCGGGGATCCGGATGGTTTCCAAAGCCTTGCAATACGAGAAGGTCTTTTCACTGATTTTCTTCAGTTTCCCTTCTGCCGGGAACTCTACCTTGTTCAGCGCTTCGGCACGGTAGAACAGATTGGAACCGATCGACTCCAGGGTGGAAGGAAGGGTCACTTCTTTCAGGGCGGTGCAGTATGCCAGCGCAGAACCGTTGATGCTCTTGGTCCGTTCGGGGAAGTGCATCCGGGTCAGCGACGAGCAGTACTCAAAGACATCACCGCTCCTCGTA
>CAKSLR010000007.1 GCA_934467435.1 uncultured Eubacteriales bacterium
GGGGCGATGGGCGCTTCTTCGGCGGGGCAGGTTTCCCTCCCTCACCGGTCTTCTGTTTCCCTTTCCCATTATTTTTTTGAAAAAATCTTGAAAAACAGAGAAAAACATAGTACAATAAAACCAAAACAGGAGGTATTCGATGATGATTGAAAAAATGGGACTCTTTGCCGCCGGCGTTCTTTTCGGTACCGCCGGAATCCGTCTTCTCTCTTGCCGGGATGCCAAAAAGGTCTATACCCACGCGACCGCCGCAGTCCTTCGGGCGAAGGAGGATGTTATGACCCGTGTGACCCGGGTACGGGAGAACTGCAATGACATTCTTGCCGATGCGAAGGAGATCAACGAAAAGCGCGCAGAGGTCGAGCAGCCCGAGACGATTTCGGACGATTCCGCCGCAGCAGAAGAGGTAACGCAATAAAGGGGAGGGAGCCGGCGCCGGCAAAGCGCGGCTCCTTTTCCTTACAGGGAGTAACCGTATATGGAATGTATCATCTTGCATGAAAGCCGCGGGCGGATGCGCGTGCATCTTGCCGTCGGACGTATGACACCGGAGGAAGCGGACATTCTGGAGTATTACCTGCGCCATGTGGCGGGGGTGGATAACGTCACCGTGTACGACCGCACCTGCGATGCCATCCTTCTCTATCACGGTGCGCGCGGTCTTGTAACCGGCGCGCTGGCACGGTTTTCGTTCGGTCTGACGGAGGCGCGCGCCCTGGTGCCGGAGCACACCTCCCGACGCCTGAACCGGGAGTTTGAAGACCGGCTGGTATTCGCCCTGGCGCGCCGGGCGGTAACCAAAATGCTGTTCCCGGCTCCGCTTGCCGCCGCCATCACACTGATCCGATCGGCACGCTACCTTCGGGAGGGGATCCGCGAACTTTGGTCGCGGCGCCTGTCCGTTCCGGTTCTTGATGCCACGGCGGTCACGGTTTCGCTGCTCCGCGGTGATTTTGCCACCGCCGGCTCGGTCATGTTTATGCTCGGGCTCGGTGAGATTTTGGAGGACTGGACGCGCAAAAAATCCCTTGCCGATCTGGCGGGCGCCATGGCCCTGAATGTCGATAAAGTGTGGAAGCGGGAGGGCGACACGGAAACGCTCGTTCCCGTCAACGATGTGGCGGTCGGAGATCTGGTGGTCGTCCGAACCGGTAACATGATTCCGCTGGACGGCGTTGTGGTGTCGGGCGAGGGCATGGTCAACCAGGCGTCGATGACGGGCGAATCGCTGCCGATTCCCAAGCGGGAGGGCAGTTATGTATATGCCGGCACCGTGATCGAGGAGGGCGAGTGCATCGTCCGCATCGAAAAAGTCTCAGGCGGCGGGCGGTATGATCGCATTGTCCGCATGATTGAGGAATCCGAAAAACTGAAATCGACAACCGAGGACAAAGCCTCCCGCCTGGCGGACAGGCTGGTTCCGTACACGCTTGCCGGTACGGCAGCCATGTATCTGCTGACGCGCAACGTGACCAAAGCACTTGCCGTGCTGATGGTGGATTTTTCGTGCGCGCTGAAACTCTCCATGCCCATCGCGGTGCTTTCCGCGATGCGGGAGGGAAACCACCACAAAATTTCCGTCAAGGGCGGGCGGTTCTTGGAAACGGTTGCCCGCGCCGACACCATTGTGTTTGATAAAACCGGCACCCTGACCTACGCCACCCCGTATGTGGCGGAGGTGGTTGCCTTTGACGGGCACGACCCGGACGAAATGCTGCGCCTTGCCGCGTGCCTGGAGGAGCATTACCCCCATTCCATGGCAAACGCCGTGACGGAAGAAGCCAGAAAGCGCGGACTCTCGCATGAAGAATACCACTCCAAGGTACAATATGTGGTTGCACACGGCATCTCCAGTATGGTGGAGGGGGAGAAGGTCATCATCGGCAGTGCACACTTTGTGTTTGAGGACGAAGGGTGCACCGTGCCCGAGGCGGAGACGGACAAATTTCGTGCGCTCTCTCCGGAGTATTCGCACCTCTACCTTTGCGTTTCCGGCAAACTGGCAGCGGTGATCTGCGTTTATGACCGGCTGCGGGACGAAGCCCGCGACGCCATTGCAGCGCTGCACGCCTGTGGCATCCGCAAGGTCGTGATGATGACCGGGGATAACCGGGCAACGGCGGCAGCGGTGGCAGAAAAGGTGGGCGCGGACGAATACCACGCCGAAGTTCTGCCGGAGGACAAGGCAAAATTCATCCGCCGGGAAAAAGAGGCGGGTCACACCGTGATGATGATCGGCGACGGCATCAACGACTCCCCTGCCCTCTCGGCGGCGGATGTCGGTATTGCCATCAACACCGGTGCCGCCATTGCAAAGGAGATTGCAGACATCACCGTTTCGTCGGACAGCCTGTTTGAAATCGTAACGCTGCGCCGCCTGAGCACGGCGCTGGAAGACCGGATTCACCGCAATTACCGCTTCATTGTGGGCTTCAACCTCATGCTGATTGCCCTGGGCGTGGGAGGCATCATCACGCCGACCACCTCGGCGCTGTTACACAATACGTCCACGCTGGCAATCAGCCTGAAGAGTATGACGAACCTGCTACCCGCAAAGCCCACGGACGAAACCAAAGATGCACCCGCTGCGCTGCCCGCCGGCAGAGAGAAAGCCGGGCAAGCGGAAGTCGCCCTTGCGTGAGAGGAAGCGCGCCCGAAAAAAATCCGGGGAAGCGCACGGCACGAAAAACCCGGGCGCCGTCGGCGCCCGGGTGCAAAAACGGTAGGAATCAAGCCTCCGACTCCAAAAACGTGAAAAAAAGCCCGGCGCAAAAAAAGCGGGAGATTTCTTCCGAAATCTCCCGCCGCGCCGCCCGGGGGGCAACGCCGTTCTGGCTGGGGTGACTGGATTCGAACCAGCGAGTGCAGGAGTCAAAGTCCTGTGCCTTAACCAATTTGGCGACACCCCAATAACTTCCTCATTATAGCATAGATTTCCCCGGCTGTCAACTTCTTTTTCATGCCCGTATAAAAATTTTTGATCCGATAAAGGAGAATATTCTGATGGAGAACCACGAAGAAATGCAAAAAATCTGTCGTCACTCACTCTCTCACATCCTGGCAAAGGCAGTGACGGAGTTGTACGACAACGTCAAACTGGCGATCGGTCCCGCGATTGACAACGGCTTTTATTACGATTTTGATCTGCCCCACTCGCTCTCGACGGAGGATTTTGACGGCATTACCGCCAAGATGCAGGAAATTCTGAAGCGCGGCGAGGACTTTGTGGAAGAAGAGGTCAGCGCGGACGAGGCACGCCGCATTTTTGCCGACCAACCCTACAAACTGGAACTGATCGACGGGCTTGGCGATGAAAAGATTACCCTGTACCACACCGGCGATGACTTTGTAGACCTTTGCCGCGGCCCGCACGTGAAAAACGCGAAAGAACTGCGGAGTTGGGCGTTTCAGATTGCATCGGCGACCGGTGCTTACTGGCGCGGCGACTCCAAGCGACCGATGCTGCAGCGCGTGTATGTTTATGCGTTCCCGACCAGGGCGGAACTGAAAGCCTATGTAAACGGGCTGGAGGAAGCCAAGAAACGGGACCATAACAAACTGGGCAGAGAACTGGAATACTTCACCACCGTAGACTATATCGGGCAGGGCCTGCCGATTCTGCTCCCGAAGGGGGCAAAGGTCATTCAGACGCTGGAGCGCTTTGTGGAGGACGAAGAGGCACGCCGCGGCTACCTTCTGACCATGACGCCCCTGATGGCAAAGCGGGAACTTTACAAGATTTCGGGGCACTGGGATCATTACCTGGACGGGATGTTCGTGATGGGTGACCCGAACGATGAAACCAAAGAGTGCTTTGCCCTGCGCCCGATGACCTGCCCCTTCCAGTATCAGGTCTTTCTCAACCGTCCGCGCTCTTACCGTGACCTGCCGATGCGCCTCGGGGAGACCTCGACCCTCTTCCGCAACGAAGATTCGGGCGAGATGCACGGTCTCATTCGTGTGCGGCAGTTCACGATTTCCGAGGGGCATCTGATTCTGCGCCCAGACCAGCTCGAAGAAGAATTCCGCGGGTGCGTGGATCTTGCCATGTTCATGCTGGATGCGGTCGGTCTGCGGGAGCACTGCACCTTCCGTTTCTCGCAATGGGACCCGAACCGCAAGGATAAATACGAAGGAACGCCCGAGCAGTGGGCGGTGGCGCAGGAGACCATGGGTAAGATTTTGGATCACATGGGCATTGACTACACCATCGGCATTGACGAGGCAGCCTTCTACGGTCCGAAACTGGACATTCAGTGTAAGAACGTGTTCGGTAAAGAAGACACCATCATCACCGTACAGATCGATATGCTGCTTGCCGAGAAATTCGGCATGGAGTATACCGACCGTGACGGCAAGAAGGTGCACCCCTATATCATCCACCGTACCTCTCTCGGTTGCTACCAGCGGACGCTGGCACTGCTGATTGAAAAATACGCCGGCGCCCTGCCCTTCTGGATCAGTGCTACGCAGGTCGGCGTGGTTCCGGTACGTCCCGAACACAACGAATACGCCGCCCGCGTGGCGGAGGCGCTGCGCGCCGCCGGCATTCGCACCGAGGTGGACGACGAGGACGAGATGATGGGCGCGAAGGTCAAGAAATTCCGAGCCGACAAGGTCCCCTACACCGTGATTGTGGGTGACAAAGAGATGTCGGAAGGAACCGTTTCGCTGAAGATCCGCGGCGGTGCCGGGCAGAACGATGTGCCGCTTGACCGCTTTGTGGATGCCTGCCGGGAAATGGTGAAGACCACGGCGCTGGAACTGAAAAACGAGTTTTAACCGAAAAAACGGCACCCCCTACGGGGTGCCGTTTTTCTCTGCTTAAAATTCTGCGGTAAAGTACGCGCGGGTGTTGGCGTGCTTTCCCTGATGGTCGGTCACGGTCAGGCGGATATAGGTGGCGGTGGGCGGAATCAGGAAGTCACCCTCGGTCACCGGATTCTCTCCCACCGCGCGGGTAGAAGCAAAATCACGTGCGTCCGACTGCATGGAGATCTGTGCCGCGGGAGAGGCGACAATGTGAACGCGCCCGTCCTCGACCCACAACTCGTGAATCTGCGGTCCTTCTGAGGCGTAAAAATCCCCGCGCATGAGCGCCGCGGTGATGGTGCGATACTCCAGTTTCTCCGCACGGATCATCACAAACCCGCCGCCCGCATCCGAGCGCGGGTCATCCTGCGGCAGGGAGTTGTGGTTATCATCCGCCGCCACGGGGAACAGACGGATGCCGTGCTGCAGAAAATCATCATAGATATAAGGAACGTAATCTTCATACCCCGCAACGAACGAGCCGTAGTTCTCAATCTCCATGGCGTGCATGCCGCGGTAATGAAGATACTCTTCATGCGTTTCTTTCGACCAGACCGGATGATTGTACGTGACGAAAAAGCCTTTATCCGCCACGGTGGTCATCATTTCGGAAATCGTATCGGGGTCATAGTGCGGTGAATCGGGACCCCGATCCTGGCAGATGCCGCGGAAGGGGTGTTCTTTGCCGTACCAGGGGTGATCATAGGTATCGGGGTCAAGGGCAATGCCGTTGAAATGGCAGGTGCGGGTGTGCCCCCAATCTTTTCCCTTTTCGTTGATGCAGAGTTCAAACCCGCCGAGCGCAAGAAAATGTTCGTCGGTCAGATTGTGGTGCTGCACAAACACATCATGGTCGGTATAGGCGATGATGGAATACCCCATGGACATATAATAATCCTTCAGTTCCGCCGGGGTCAGGCGCCCGTCCGAAACGGTGGAGTGGCAGTGCAGGTTGGCTTTGTAGAACTGCCCGCCTTCGGGCAAAAGATATTTTTTCATATCGGATGTTGTCTCCTGTTTGTTTTAATGAATCCCCAGTTTGATACAGATTGCCTCCGTCAGCACCTCGGCAGCGTCCCGGTGGGCGGCAAGGCAGGGGTGCCCGCCGTAGCCGGTTTTCAGCGGCAGCACCACAGCGGTGACCGAAATGCCCTCCGCCGAAAGAATGTCCGCCACGGCGGCAACCGACTTGGCAAGCCCGGTTTCCATCATGCCGGAGCAAAGGAAGAAATGCACATCCTTCCCGTAAACCGCAGCGAGATTCCGCACAAAGGCAAGATATGCCGCGCGGTAATCTGCCTCCGAAAAGACGGGGTTGCGGTCATTTTCTTTTTCGGCACTATGCCAGATGTCGTTGGTACCAAGGTTAATAACCACCACATCGGGCGCATCTTTTGTAAGATCCCACGCAGTCCGGCTGCCCGGGCTGACCCGATCATACGCCGTACCCGCAAAGACCGTTCCGTTATAGGGGTCGGTATAAAGTCCGATGCCGCTTTTGGCAAAGGCGGAATAGTACGCCCCGAGTTCCGTGGCAGTCAGACCGGCATAAGAGAGCAGCCCGTTCTGCGTTTCGGGCTGCAGCACGTCCGGATCCCCTTCCGCGCGCAGGTTCCCGTACCCGCAGGTAATGGAATCGCCGTACACATGCAGCCGGAAAGCGTAGGAATCCTCCGCCGGCAGCAGTCCGCCGCGCTCCACCGTCAGCGAAAGAAGGGAGGCGCGGGAAATGCTCTCCTCTGTCACCTTCAGCAGGCGCACGGTATGAACCCCTTCCCGATCAAATTCGGCAAGGGTGTAGGTGCCGTTTTTCCCGTCGGTCGCCAGGTTGATTTTGGTTTCCTCGGGGTCGGTCTTTCCGTCTGCCAGCACGGCGAAGATGGCATTGCCCGATTCGTTTTTCAGTTTTGCCGTCAGTTTCCTGCCGTAAAAACGCACCGAAATACCGGCGGCGGTGTTGGCAAGCAGGGTGGCGTTCCCCTTTTCTTCATATCGCCCGACATAGGAAATCCGTGCGTCATTTGCCGCGTACGTATTCTCCTGCGCAAAGACCGTAACGGTACAGTCGGCACTTGCCCCTTCACAGGCAGCGCTGACGGTCAGCGTACCCGGTCGCACCGCGCGGGCGCGGTAGGTATTTCCTTCCATGGTTTCTCCCGAGAGCATCCCTTCCTCCGAAACCCGGATCTCTGCCGTTGCGGGGTCACAGTGTTCCCCCGTGAGCGTAAAGGTCAGGCGCGTACCGACCACGCAATAGGAAACGTCCGCCGTTATCGTCAGGCGCGGGGTCGTATCCGTCGGGTCGGCGGGGGGCTTCGGTGCCCCGGTGGTGGTGGCAGGCGTCTGCCCCGTGCCTGTCCCGGTCGTATCCCCGGGGAGGGATGCCGGCGCACAGGCGCAGAACAAAAGAAAACAAACCGCTGCCAGCGCGAGGGAAAGCAGGCGCTTCATGCGTTCCCGCCCTCTGTTTTCTCTCCGCTCTCCCTGTCGGGTGCGGGTGCATCGGCTTGTGCTTCCGCGTTCTCACCGTCCGTTCCCTCTTCCGGGTTCGGGGTATCTTCCGGTGCGGCGCCGAGGTCGATGTGCGGCTGTTCGCCCATTCCGGCGGGCTTTTTCGGTGTCCGCAGCAGAACGTAGGCGATAATCGCCACCCCCACGCAAATGGCAGCAATACAGGCGACGGTGACCCACGGATTCATGGCGGTGCTGTTTGTCACGGCTTCTCCGTTACTCATAAAAATCCTCCTCCGAAAAACTTGAAAAAAGCATAAAAACCCACCAAAATCAGGGGGTTCAACTTGCCCGTATTATAGCACATAGCACACAAAAAGTCAACCTTAAAAAATAATTAAAAAACCTCTTGCTTTTTTTCGTTTTTCGTGCTATAATACACTCTGTCAATTTGTGATAATTTCATCCGTTCTTCGGATGCGCTTGCAAAAGTGTGAAACAGGAGGTGGCAAAATCCATGGCAAAGTGTGACCTTTGTGGCAAGGGCGTTGTTTTCGGTCATAATGTTTCCCATTCCAACCGGAAGACCAACAGAACCTGGAAGCCCAATATCCGCCGCGTAAAGGCAATCGTCAACGGCAGCCCCAAGACGGTTTACGTCTGCTCCCGTTGCCTGCGTTCCGGCAAGATTGAGCGTGCCTGAGTATCAACTCCATCCGTGATCTTTTTTAAGGTCATGGGCGGAGTTTTTGCTTTTTTGCGGGCGGCGCGGTGGCAACACCGCGCCGCCCCGACACAAGGAGGGAATCGGATGCAACATAGAACCGACGTGCTTTGCGCCCCGTTTCCGACCGGGGCGACCCTTTCATCCTATGTCCATGAAAAATCGGAAGCATGCCCGCACGCGCCCCGCGCCGCCATTCTGGTGCTGCCGGGCGGCGGATATGATTTTTGCTATGACGGGGAGGCGGAGCCGATTGCCCTTGCCTACCTGCGGGAGGGGCTGAACGCCTACGTGCTGCGCTACAGCTGCGGGGCGGCGGCAAAGTTCCCCACCCCGCTCTGGGAAGCGGCGCTTGCCATGAAAACCATCCGCGACCGGGCGAAGGAGGAAAATACCGACCCCGCGCGCGTGTTTGTCATCGGCTTTTCGGCGGGGGCGCACCTTGCCGGGGCGCTTGCCACCTGCTGGCAGCGGGAGGATGTCCGCGCGGCGGCGGGGTGCGCGGGGGAAGAAGACCGCCCGACCGGCGCCATTCTTTCTTACCCCGTTGTCAGCGGCGGCAAATACCGTCATGTTGGCTCCTTCTGCCGGGTAACGGGCGAAAGCGACCCCGATGAAGCGGCTCTCCTTCGCTATTCCAATGAAAAGAATGTCACGTCCGCCACCCCGCCGATCTTTCTCTGGCACACGGCGGCAGATGCGTGTGTACCGGTCGAAAACTCCCTGCTCATGGCAGAGGCGCTTTCTGCCCACCACATTCCCTTCGCGCTGCACATTTTTCCGCGCGGCGGGCACGGGCTGTGCCTGGCAACCGAGGAGACGGCAAAGGGGAACCCCGATGCCATTCTGCCCGATGTGGCGGAATGGCTGCCGTTATCGGTGACCTGGCTGCGGGGCGTCTGAGCGTGCCGCGGGATCGGCGGTTTTACCGGGCGGCGGTTCGGTCGCCGTCTGCCGCGGCAGGCAGGTGCGCCCGAGGGCGCAGATTGCCGGCAAAAGAATCATACCGAAAAAGCCGAAAAAGCGAAGCCCGGCATACATCGCCGCCATGGCGATGAGGGGGTGCAGCCCCAGGTGATGACCGAGCAGGCGCGGTTCCAGCACCTGCCGCACCAGCCACAGAACGAAATATAAAATCAGAAGCCCGAATCCGAGGAACGGGTTTCCCGTCAGAAACGAGAACGCCGCCCAGGGGATGAGCAGCATATCCATGCCGATGGCGGGCAGAAAATCCAGCAGCGCCAGCACCGCCGCCGCCAGCACGGCGCAGGGCACGCGGAGCAGAAGAAAGCCGAGCGAGAGCAGAAGAAACGTCACCCCCGCCAGGCAAAGATAGGCGCGCAGGTACCCCCCCGCCGCACGGAACACCCCGTTTTGCAGTTGCTTTGCCCGTGCCGCGGCGGCGGGAGGCAGAAGCGAAAGCAGCGCCCGGTGAATCACCCGAAGATCGCGGGCAAAATAGAACGCCGCCACCAGGCTGATCGGCACGCCCACAAAAAACAGGGGGGCGGCGCCGACCAGTGCCGCCGCGGCGCGGAGCGCCTCTTCCCCAAGGGAAAGCAGCGCCTGCTCACTGAGGGCGACCAGTTTTCCCTCCGCAAGACCGGGGGCAAGCCATGCGCCGAGGTGGGGGAACCGCTCCCCCAGCACCGCGCCGAAGGCGAGCACCCGCTCCCAGATACCGGCGGCACCCCCTTCCCCGAGGTAGGTACCGAGCGCAAGTAACTCCAGCGCCGCCTGCCGCAAAAGAAAGAACAGCCCCGCTGCCAAAAGCAAAAGGAAAAAGAACACCAAAAACACCGAAACTGACGCTACCTTCAGGCGGGTGCGGGCGGCAATCCGCGCGGCAAGAGGGCGCACCGCCACCGCCATGCCCCAGGCAAAGAGAAACGGCAGCGCCGAAAGAAACAGCGGCGGCAGAAAATACAACACGGCAACGGCAACCGAAAGACACAGCACCGCCCACGCGGCTGCCCGCGTGACGGGAAATTCTTTTTTTGACATCCAATCCCCCCGTTCCTTACCACAATATAAGCGGCGGGCGGGGAAAAAATTCGAAAAAGCGAGGAAAAAACATGGTTATCATTGAAATGGAAAACGGCAAAAAGATCAAACTGGTGCTGGACCGCACCGCCGCCCCCAAAACGGTGGAGAACTTTGAAAAACTGGTGGCAAGCGGCTTTTACAACGGGCTTTGCTTTCACCGCGTCATTCCCGGCTTTATGATCCAGGGCGGCGACCCGCTCGGCAACGGCACGGGCGGCTCGCCCGAAACCATTCCCGGCGAATTTGCGCAGAACGGGCATGAAAACCCCATCCGCCACACCCGTGGCGTGATTTCCATGGCGCGCACCTGCGACCCGAACTCCGCCTCCTCTCAGTTTTTCATTATGCATGAGGATGCACCGCACCTGGATGGTGCCTACGCCGCCTTCGGTCACGTGACAGAGGGGATGGATGTGGTAGACGAAATCGCCGCCGTGCGCACCAACCGGGGCGACAAGCCTCTTGTGCCCCAGATTATGCGGCGCGTGACCTTGGCAGAGGACCCCGCATAAATGGCACACCCTATCCGCCATTTCCGTACCATCACGCGGCACCGCCATTGCGTGATTGCCCATTGTTTCCGCGCGGGCATCGGGTTTCAGGGGCTGTTTCACGATCTCTCGAAATACAGCCCCGCCGAGTTCATCCCCGGGGCGCGATTTTACCAGGGAACGCGCAGCCCGAACGAGCGGGAGCGGGAACTTTACGGTTATTCTTCTGCCTGGCTGCACCACAAGGGGCGCAACCGCCACCACTTTGAATACTGGCGGGATCTCATCCCGGCAACGAAAGAATATGCCCCGGTGCCCATGCCGCTGCGCTACGTGAAAGAAATGTTCTGCGACCGCGTGGCGGCCAGCAAAATTTATCAGGGCAAGCAGTATACCGACGAACACCCCCTTGCCTACTTCCTGCGCGGAGGCGCCCGGCACAAAATGCATGAAAAAACCGCCGATCTGCTGGAATCCTGGCTGCGGATGCTGGCAGAGCGCGGGGAAAAAGAAACGTTTGCCGCCATCCGCCGCACAAAAGAACCAAAAAAGAAACCGTAAAAAAGGAATCGCGCCCGTGGGCGCGATTCCTTTTTCTTTTTAGTTTTTATTTTTCAGAAGGTCGCGGATCTCGGCAAGCAACCGCTCGGTATTCTCACGCGAGGCGATTGCGGCAGCCTCTTTTTCGGCAAGGGCAGCCTTCTCGCGCTCGGCGGCGGCAGCGGCGGCTTCGGCAGCGGCTTTTGCCTCCTCCTCTGCCCGGGCGGCAGCGGCAGCCTCTTCAGCGGCTTTGGCGGCGCGCTCCTCCTTAATACGATCGGGCGTCAGTTCCTTTACCAGATCCCCCTGCAGTTCCTTCGCGCGGGCAGCCGCGTGATTGAACACCTTCATGAGCAAGAAAAGGAAGAAAGCGATGATGAGAAAATCAATAATCGACTGCAAAAAACTACCCCACAGTACGGCAACCTCGGGGCGATCCACAATCACGGCGCCCGTTTCGTCCGTATGGGTCACGGCTTCCCGCACCACCCATTTGATATCGGCAAGGCTGGCATCATTGGAAAGCAGCGCAAGCAGCGGTGCAATAAAACCGTTCGTAAACGCCGTTACGATTTTGGTGAACGCGGCGGCAACCGCCACGCCGACTGCCATATCCACCACATTGCCGCGACTGATGAATTTTTTAAATTCCTGCACCAGTTTCATAGTTTGTCCTCTCTTAAATATGTAAATCCTGTTTTCATTATAAAACCGCCCCGCCGTTTTGCAAGACCTGTGGAAAAGGCTTTTACAATTTGTTTACATTTTGGCAAGGAGCGCATCGGAGAGTACCCCGTCATACACCCGCAGTCCGCTTGCCGCGAGCAGCGCGGCGGATTCCCGCTCCTGCAGAAGCGAAACAGCCTGATCCTCCCACACGGTAAGCGAAGAGATGCCGGTCGCATAGAGAACCGCCACCCCACGGGAAGTTGCCACCGCGGCACAGTCCCCCGGCGCGCGACCGCTTGCCGTCAGCCAGTCGGCGATCGGCTTTTCGGCATCCCCGTGTCCGATCTTCGTCAGATAGGTGCTATCGCTTCCCCGGTGATGCTCCTTTGCCAGCGCCCCGAATGCTTCTTCCCCGCCGCCCGATTGGAAAAAGGCGGAAAGCAGTTCTTCCGCTGCCTGCTGTGCCAGCGCCTCGCTCAGATAATCCGCGTAGGGGAGCAGAAAGTACCGCCCGTTCCCCCGGTGTTCCCCGGAGGGGGAGGGGGCGCGCAACAAAAAGACCACGGTATAATTCCCCGTAGCACCGAGCACGGCGCTGTCTCCCGCCGCACGCCCTTCTTCCGCCGCCCAGGCGGTGGCAAGCGAAGGTTCCGATGCGGGAATGTGATAGCGATACAGCGCATTCCGGCGGGCAAGGCGCTCGCCGTAAGAAAGATTCGGCTCGGTGGCTTTGCCATCATCGGCGACCGCCGCGAGGAATGCCGCCTCGCTCCCGCAGGCGGCAAGCGCCTGCGCACGCTGCTCCGCCGCGTGGTAAAGTTCCCGCGCCTCATCAAAAGAGGCCCCCTCCGGCAGGGTAACGCGAATTTCATAGGCAAGATAATCGACCGTGCGGAAGGCGGCGGGGTTTTCGGCGTACACCGCATCCCGCTCCTCTTTGGTATAGGTCTTTTGGGAAAGCGTCTCATAGCGGGCTGCCGCGCGGGCGGCAAGTGAGGCGGCGGCGCGTACATCCGCCTCCCCTACACCGCGCCCGTAGGTTGCCTGCAGATAGGTATCCAGCGTCTTGCCGTCTGCCGTGGCGCGCGCCTGCAGACGGGTGACGGTTTCCTGTGCCGCGGCGTTTCCCGCCGCTTCCGCCGACACGCCCTCCCGGACGGCACTCTCGGCAAACACCAGCATCCGCCGCACGGTGGTATCCACCTCCCGCAGGATAACGTCCTGATAGGTGCCGCCCCCGGGGTACGGTTGCTCTGCCGGGGAAACGGCGGGGTCAAACCCCTCTGCCGTATAGTCGGCAAGATAATCATAATAAAAATAGGAAAACATGGCGCGGCTGACCGTCTCATGCGGGGTCTGCATGACAATGGCATGCGGGCTGTTTGCCCGGGCACAGCGTACCGCGAAGAACAGCATGCCGAGTAAAAGAAGCCCCCCCAGCACCGCAGCGCCGATGCCCGTTGCCCGCGCGGCACGGCGCCGCCCTTCTGCCTGCCGAAGGGCTTCCGCCTGCGCGGCGGCATCCCGCGCCTGTTCCCTTTGTGTGCGGGGGCGGTAGCCCCGCCGCTTTCCCGATCTTCCCATATCTGCCTCCGCGATTGAATCTCCCTCTTATTATACTACAAAGTACGCGCCCTGTCAAATGCGGGTTTTCGGATTTAGGCAACCGGCACAACTTTAGTATGCTAAAGTCTGTTTTTTTGTGCAATTCGGAAAAATCGTAAAAACCACCGATTTTTTTGAAAAAAGGGCTTGACAGCCCGCTTTCCCTGTGCTATAATAGGCTCACTTCACCGAACTAAAGTTCACCTTAGTAAAGTGCAAAAACAAAAAAACGGAAAGTGACGGTATTCTCCCATGAAAAAAATTCTATCTCTTCTTCTCGCCGTGCTGGTGCTCGGCACCTGCCTTGCGGTACTTCCCTCCTGCAGCGAAACGAAAAACGAGATCATTCTCGGCTTTGACGCGGAGTATCCGCCCTTCGGTTATCTGGACAAGGCAACAGGCAAATACATCGGCTTTGACATTGAGTATGCTCAGAAGGTATGCGACAACCTGGGCTACACGCTGAAACTGACCCCCATTGACTGGGATGCCAAAGACGCACTGCTGCAATCGGGCGCGATTGATATGATCTGGAACGGCTTCACCTACGAAGGCAGAGAAAACGGCTACGAATGGACCGACCGTTACCTCAACAACAGCATTGTGGTGCTGGTGGCAGAAGGTTCCGGCATCACGACCCTTGCCGATCTGGCGGGTAAAACGGTTGCCGTGCAGACCGATTCCTCGGGTGAGAGCGCGCTTGCGAAAAAGGCCGAACTGGTCGCCTCGCTGAAGGATGGGAAATATCTGACCGAGCAGGCTTACACCACCGCCTTTGAAAAACTGAAGACCGGCGCGATTGATGCGATTGTGGTGGATGTCGGCGTTGCCAATTATCTGACGGCAAACAACGCGGGCTACACCATCCTCGCAGAAACCGTATCGAGCGAAACCTACGGCGTCGGGTTCCTGAAGGGGAACACCGAACTGTGCGCCAAGATCAATGCCGAGATGAAGAACGTGGCAAAGGACACGGCGTTCATCACCGCCCTGTGCGAAAAGTACGGCGTCGATCGGAACGCCTTCACCCTCGGGAAATAAAAAAGACCCGGCTGCCTGCCCGCCGTTTGGGGGCGGCAGCCGGGATTTCGGCTGTCATTTTCGCCACTGGAGTTTTTTATGATTGATTTTTTTCAGACTTTTACCAGGCTTTCGGAAGGGCTCGGCTATTCGGTTCTGATTTTCCTTTTTACCGTGCTGTTTTCCATCCCGCTCGGGCTGCTCATCTGCTTCGGCAGAATGTCCCGCCTGAAGCCGCTTGCCCTTCTCTTCCGCGTGTACATTTCGGTCATGCGCGGCACCCCGCTGATGCTGCAGTTGTTTGTGGTCTACTTTTCCCCCCACTATATTTTCCGGATTCCGCTGCGGAACATGGGTGACCACTGGATGTTTCTTTCCGTTATCATCGGGTTTGTGCTGAATTATGCCGCCTATTTTGCGGAAATTTACCGCAGCGGCATTGCCTCGATGTCCCGCGGGCAGTATGAGGCGGCAAAGGTACTGGGGCTTGGGCGCCGCAAGACCTTTTTTATCATTATTCTGCCGCAGGTGGTGCGCCGGATTCTGCCCTCCATGACCAATGAAATCATTACGCTGGTCAAAGATACCTCGCTTGCCTTTGCCATCGGGCAGGTAGAAATGTTCACCATGGCAAAGAAACTGGCATCGCACGATGTCAGTATGCAGCCCTACGTTGTGGCGGCGATCATTTATTATATTTTCAACGCACTGGTGGCAGCCGGCATGGCGCGGCTGGAAAAGCGGTACAGCAAGTACCGGATCCAGTAAGGAGGGGCTATGGCAATTCTGGAAGTATGCGGCATCCGCAAAGGGTTCGGGGAAAAGGAAGTGTTGCGCGATGTTTCGTTTTCCCTGGAAAAGGGGGAAATCCTCTCGATCATCGGTTCCTCGGGCAGCGGCAAGACCACGCTGCTGCGCTGCCTGAATTTTTTGGAGACGCCCGATGCGGGCACCATCCGCGTGGGGGGCGAGACGGTATTTGACGCCGCCGACCGCCGCAAACTGAGCGCCGATGAGAAGCGGGCGCGACAACTCCGGTTCGGGCTGGTGTTTCAGTCCTTTAACCTCTTTCCGCAGTTCTCCGTGAAAAGGAACCTGACGGTGGCAGCGGAGATCAACGCCATGGAGACGCTGCGGGAAGCGCGCGCCTCCGCCGCTGAGAAAAAGCAGAAACTGGAGGAAATCAGCTGCCGTGCGGACGAACTGCTTGCCGCCGTAGGGCTTGCCGATAAGGCAAACGATTACCCAGACACCCTCTCGGGCGGGCAGAGCCAGCGCGTGGCGATTGCGCGGGCGCTGATGCTGGATCCCGAAATTCTCTGCTTTGACGAACCGACCTCCGCTCTGGACCCCGAATTGACGGGAGAGGTGCTGCGCGTCATCCGTTCGCTGAAAAACGGAGAGCGCACCATGATCATCGTTACCCACGAGATGGCGTTTGCGCGGGAGGTTTCCGACCGCGTAATCTTTACCGCGGGCGGGCAGATCGAAGAAATGGGAACGCCGGAGGAAATTTTCGCTTCCCCCCGTTCCGAAAAACTGCGCGCGTTTCTTTCCCACACCGCAAAATAAAAAACTCCCCTCCCGCGCCATGCGCGGGAGGGGAGTTTTTTCAGCCGAGAATCGGTCGGTCAAGGAAGGTGACGGTCAGGCGGTCGGTACCGTCTGACTCAAACACCACAATCTCATTTTCCCCGCGGATCAGGAAAGGCGCGGGAACGTAGAGCGTTTTTTGCGGGCCGGCAGCGTTGAAATATCTGCCGAGGTTGTGCCCGTTGACCATAACGAACCCTTTTTGGAACCCGTCAAGGAGCAGGAAGGTATCCCGCGGTTCCTCCGCAATCTGCCACTTGCCGCGCAAAAATGCGGGGCAGGCGGGGGACGTGTCTGCGGGGAGCGGACGGTAGGAAAGGCGGGAAAGATCGGTCATCGGCAGGGGGTACATCTCCCAGCCGAAGTGATACTGCCCGTCAAGGCGCACCCCGTGAATTCCCTTGCGGTCACAAAGGTGCGGACCGTAATTGACGCGCCCCATGTTCTCGCAGAGAATATCCAGTTGCACCGAAGTGCCGATCGGGCGGTCAAAGACCAGTTGCTCTTCCCACGCGGGCATCGCCCAGCGTGCATAGACCCCAGCCGGCTTCCCGTCAAGGAAGATCTCCGCGCGGTCATGTACTTCCTCCATCACCAGGCGGCGGCTCTCTCCCCTGCCGGGCAGTGTGGTGCGGTACAACGTGTAGCCGTAGTTCTGCCCGATCTCTTCCATATACCGGGGCGCGGCGACCCGCACCGGGGCGGAAAGTGCCGATAGATTTTCAAAGAGAGGGGCAACTTCCGAGAGCGCCACGTCCCCATACGCCGCCTTTTCGCTCTCCCGCGCGGTAAGCGGCGGAACGGCATCCTTGCCGAGGTAGCGCTGCATCATCTCCCGCACGCAGTAGTACGCGGGGGTGCGGTCGCCCGCCTCGGTCAGCAGCGCGTTATAATCGTAACTGGTAACGGTGGGGGCATACTGCTGATCGTAATTAGCACCGTTCATAAAGCCGAAGTTGGTGCCGCCGTGGAACATATAAAAGTTGACCGATGCGCCGATCTGAAAGAACTCCTCAAAATCCCCGCAGATTTCATCCGGCGTGCGGACATGGTGCGCTTCAAACCAATGGTCAAACCACCCGCACCAGTATTCCCCGCACATGAGGGGCTGCTGCGGCCGGTGGCGGGCAAGCACAGAAAGATTGACCCGCGGGCGGGAGCCGAAGTTGGCAACGGCAAGTTCATCCGGAAGTCCCCCGCCACCGAGCATATAGGAACAGGGACCGTCTGATGTGAAATAGAGGCATTTCATGCCGTTTTCCCGATACATTTCCCGCAGGGCGCAGAGGTAGTCCTGATCGTTACCGTAGGAGCCGTACTCGTTTTCGATCTGCAGCATCACCACATTACCGCCGTTTTCGAACAGGTAGGGGCGCAGGCGGGGCAGCAGTGCCGCAAAATAGCGGCGCACCTTGCCAAGGTACGCCTCGTCGGAGCAGCGCAGAGGCATCTCCCCCTCCCGCAGCAGCCAGGCGGGCAGCCCGCCGAACTCCCATTCCGCGCAGATGTACGGACCCGGGCGCAGAATGACATCCAGCCCAAGAGCGCCTGCCTCTTCGAGGTACGCGCAAAGGTCAAGCCCTTCCGAGAAGTCATAGACCCCCTCTTCCGGCTCATGCAGGTTCCAGGGAATATAGGTCTCCACCGTGTTGAACCCGCATTCCTTCAGTTTGCGCAGGCGGTCGTTCCAATACGCCCGCGGAACGCGGAAATAGTGCATCGCCCCCGAGAGGATGCGGTGCTCCTTTCCGTTGCGGAAAAAGTTTGCGCCGTCATAGGTAAATGTGCCCATTGCTGCTCTCCTTTTTTCGGTTGTGTTGCTTTGTTTATTTGCGCCGCGTCCACTCCCCGCCGGTAAAGTCGGGGATGGCGACCGGCATGCTGCCGGTGGCAATCGACTGCTCCGAAAGCGGCGTAATCACCATCCAGGCGGCAGCGTCATATACGTCAATCGGGAAGGGGCGCCCCTCCAGAATACAGTCAAAGAACTCACCGTACACCAGCCAGTCCATACCGCCGTGACCGCCTCTTACCCCGTCATGCAGGAACTTGTCCCACACCGGGTGCTCATACTGCGCTTCAAACTGCTTTGCATTGCCGAAGTGTGTGCGCCAATCCCATTCGCCCCCGCGCATTTCTTCGTTGTTATCGAGAAAAATCGAGTCCGAATTTTCTTCATACATCCCGCGCGTGCCGCAAACGGTAAACCCACGGCTGTAAAACCGCGGCAGGGTGGTGCCGAGGGAAAGACGAATGGTTTCGCCCCCTGCGCATTTGATAACGGTAGTCACCACATCCCCCTGCGCAAAGCGGGTGGCAAGCAGTTCCTTATCCTCGGGCTTATGTTCTTCAATGTAGGCATGCAACCCCGCCGCACGGGAGGCAGTGGAGGTCAGCGACAGCATGCGGTTGCCGCGGTTGATGCGCAGAATCTGCGCAATCGGTCCGAGTTCATGGGTGGGATAATTTTCGCAGTTGCGGTGAATATAGTTACGCAACCGATAGTGGCGGTTCTCCCGCCCATAGGCGACCTCATGCCGCAGATCGTGCTCATAGGCGCCGGAGCAGTGCACAATGTCGCCAAGCACCCCTTCGTCCACCATGCGCATGACCATCATTTCCCGCCTGCCGTAGCAGCAGTTTTCGAGGAACATGAAGGGCGTTTTTGTCTCCTCCTGCGCATGTACCAGGGCAAAGCACTCCTCCACCGAGTAGGCACCGCCCACTTCCATCCCCACCGGCTTGCCGGCGTGCAGGGCGTCAATCGCCACGCGCACATGGTCCTCCCACGAGCAGACAATCAGCACTGCGTCCACATCCGCACGCGCAAGCAACTCGTGATAATCGGTCGTGCCGAACGGGCGGGCAAAGCCTGCCTTTTCCGCTGCCTCCTGCGCGCTCGTCACGCGGTCTTCATACACATCGCATACCGCCGTCAGGCGTACCTTTTCGTTTTCAAAAATCACCGGCTGCAGGATACCCGCACCTCTGCCGCCGAGTCCGATCACACCAACCCGAACAATATCCATTCTCCGTCTCCTTAAAATTTTACGTATTTTTCAACAATCGCCTTCATGTCGTCCATTTTGGTTTCCATATCCGCAACCAGTTTGAACTGTGTGTGGCAGCGGTCCAGATTCTGCTCGGGGTAATGAATCCGGAAATAGGTATCCCCTGCCAGATAGTCGGTAAGGAACCGGATGCCGCATTCATAAGTCATCAGTTTTGCCGAGAAGGGCAGCAACTCCGCCTCCCGCGGCGTCAGGGAACGCCCCACTTCCTCCACAAATCCGCGCACAAACGCCTCAAAATAATCCAGGCGGAAGTAGATGCGATCGAGATCCTTCTCGTCCTCCGCGCCGGAGGAAGCGCCGAAACGCAGCGCATCCCCGAAGTCATAGAGCAGCGAGCCGGGCATGACCGTATCGAGGTCAATGACGCAAACGCCCTCGCCCGTCTTTGCGTCCAGCATGACATTGTTCAGTTTGGTATCGTTATGGGTCACGCGCAGCGGCACGCTGCCGTCGGCAATGGCATCCAGCACCACGCCGGTGTCGCCCTCCCGTTCCAGGGCAAAGGCAATCTCCTCTGCCACCGCATCCCGCCGCCCGGCGGCGTTCTCTTCAATGGCATCCCGCAGCATGGCAAAGCGGTTGCGGGTATCGTGAAAACGCGGAATCACCTCATACAGCGAATCGGCGGGAAAATCCGAGAGCATATTCTGGAATTTACCGAACGCACGGGCAGCATAGTAAAGCTGGTCGGCATTCTCCACCTGATCGTAGCAGACCGCGCCCTCAATGAACAGATACAGCCGGTAGCAATCCCCGTTCGGTGCCCGCCAATAACTTTTTCCGTCCACCGTGTAAATCGGCGTCAGCGTAGCACGGGCGGGGTCGCCCCCCTCCTCTGCCACCTTTTTGCGCAGGTGCGCCGTGACGGCAACAATGTTGTGCATCACCGCATCGGGATCATGAAACACGTTGGTATTGATTTTTTGCAGGATATACCGCTTTTTGTGCCCGACCACATAGGTGGTGTTGATATGGCCGTTGCCATAGGGCATTTCCTCATCGTCATCCAGTTCGACGGCGAAGTGATGAAGAATCTCGCTCAAAGTCAGCTCCATTCCGCAAACTCCTGTTTTATGGTATCCCTACCATTATAACATAAAAAAACAGAATTTGCAACCTGATTTCGGAAAATGCCGGAAAGGGCATCTCCGTTTTGCCTCTATTTTAGCATATCGGGGAAAAAAGTATTGATAAAATCGGGCAAATAGTTTACATTTTAGGGCAAGTGTGTTACAATAAAAGCAAAGGCAGGTGACGGGAATGGAATATCGCGCGGTGACCCTGCGCAAAGACATCGGCGTAGAGGCGCTTTACACGGTGCATTACTTTGAATATAGTAAGGATTTTATCTACCTCGGGGAAAAGCATGACTTTTGGGAATGCGTTTATGTGGACCGTGGCGAGATCATCGCCACGGCGGACGAGCGGGAGATTCCCCTCTCCCGCGGGGAAATTCTCTTTCACGCGCCGAACGAGTTCCACACTCTGCGGGCAAACGGCGTGGTAGCGCCGAATCTGGTGGTGCTCTCATTTGCGTCGCACTCTCCGATGATGGAGGAATTCCGCCACCGGCAGGCGCGCGTCGGCAACCGCGGCAGGGCGCTGATTGCCGCCATTTTGCGGGAAAGTGAGGCGGTGTTCTCTACCCCCCTCGGCAACCCCGGCACCAAATATATGGAAAAGCGGGAGGAGATTCCCCCCGGGGCGGAACAACTGATTGCCGCTTATCTCGAAGAATTTCTTCTGCTGCTTCTGCGCAGCGAGCGTGGGCGGCAGCAATCCACCCTCCACCGGCGGGCGGAAAGCAACCTGTTTTCACTGCTGGAAGAATATATGCAGGAAAACGTCGGCAAGCGGCTCTCGCTTGCCGACCTCGCACGATACGCCGACGTCAGCGATTCCACCGTCAAAGCAGTTTTCCGCTCGCACACCGGCACGGGTGCCATCTCCTATTTCATCGGGCTGAAGATGCAGGCGGCGAAATCCTATATCCGGGAAGGCAATTACACCCTGACCCAGATTTCCGACCTGCTCGGTTACGACAGCATTCATTATTTTTCCCGCCAGTTCCGCCGGTTTTTCGGTATGTCGCCGAGCGAATATGCCCACTCGGTCCGCGCGTGGGAAGAAGAGCGCGGGAACTGACTTTCCCCGCAAAAAACGCGGCGCCCCGGTAGGGCGCCGCGTTTTTTACGACTTTTTCTGCGGTTCGGGGAACACATACGCCGCGTGGGAGGGGGTCTTTCCCGTCCGGCGGCGGTACGCCGTGCGGAAATACTTCACATCCGAAAAGCCCGAGCGGCGGGCAACCTCGGTCTGCGTATAATACCCGGTCTGGAGCAGCGAGGTGGCGTAGCCGATGCGCAGCCGGTCGAGATATTCTTTGGGCGATACCCCATGCAGCGTGCGGAAACGGCGGCGGAAATAGGCGGGGCTGACACAGGCATGCGCGGCACAGGCGGCAACCGTGAGCGCAGGGTCGCAAAAATGCTCCCGCAGGTAGCGGGCATCGCACGCGTCCCCGCTCCCCTCCCCGTCCGCAGCGGCGCCTTCCGCCGTCATGCGGGCAAGAATCTCATAAAACATCGCCGTTACCCGATAGCGGTACCCCGGTGCGCGCCCTTCCCACTCCCGCAGCGCCCCGAGGAAACATTCCCGGTACGGCGCGGGGTCGGCGGGGGAAAAGACAAAAATCCCCCCTGCCGCCGTGTGCAGGGAAAAATGAAACACCACAATCTCCTCTTCCGCCCGCACCGTGCGCGTGTAAGCCACCCCCTGCGGCACAAACGTCACGCTGTCCGCCGCCGCGGTTACTTCCCCCGCAGGGAGGGCAAAACGGCTCTCCCCCGTCAGGCGGAAAGAAAGCGCCGAAAAGGACCGCGCCGCGGTATGCACGTGCGCGGGGCGGGGCGCCTGCCGGTAAAGCAGCACGTCCTGCAGATCCACCACCAACGGTCCGGGTATCATCCGATCCCCTCCTTTTTCTCTATTTTACCACAAACGTAGCGAAAATCAATCCTTTTGTGCCGATTTTACGGTTGAATTGTTGCGGTTTACGGATTAGAATGAAAGAAAAAAGGAAACACGGAGGATTTTCCCATGAGCCGTAAAGAAGAGATCCTTTATCATATCGAATCGGAGCAGGAGGAACTGGATGCCTATGAAGCCAAGCAGGTGGAAGCCCACCGCAAAGGAAACGTGACCCTGCGCGTGACCGACCACGCGGGAAACCCCGTGCGGGATGCCCACGTGCGCCTGACCCTGAAGAACCATGCTTTCCGCCACGGGGCAAACCTGTTTATGCTGGAGGAACTGGAGACCCCTGAAAAGAACGAACAGTACAAAGAAAAATTTATCGCAGCGTTCAATATGGCGACCCTGCCCTTTTACTGGGACACGCTGGAGCCGACCGAAGGGAAGCCGCGCTACGCTGCCGACAGTGAGAAAGTTTACCGCCGCCCCGCCCCCGACCTGTGCCTTGCGTTTTGCGAAGCGCACGGCATTGAACCGCGCGAGCATGCGCTGGCGTATGACCACTTCTTTCCCGCATGGTTGCGCGGGCGTTCCGACGCCGAGGTGAAAGAAAAACTGGAGGCACGCATGGCGGAGATTGCCCGCCGTTATGCCGACAAAATTCCCACCATCGAAGTGACCAACGAAATGAACTGGTGGGAGGGGGTCAGCCATTTTTATCAGGCAGAAGATTACATGCCCTGGTGCTTCCGCACGGCGGCGCGCTATTTCCCGAACAACCGTCTGGCAATCAATGAGTTCGGCACCTTCGACCACAACACCGGCAGATGGCAGCAATACTATCTGGTCATCGAAAAACTGCTGCGCGACGGCTGCCGGATTGACGAAATCGGCATGCAGTTCCACAACTTCATCCGGCGGGAGGCAGAGAAGGACAGCGCCCGCCGCTTCTACGACCCCCGCCACATTCTTGCGGTGCTGGACGATTACGCGACGCTTAACCGCCCGATTGAAATCTCGGAAATCACCATTCCCGCCTATTCGAACAGCGCGGAGGACGAGGAGATTCAGGCGCGGCTGATCGAGCGGCTGTACCGAACCTGGTTCTCTCACCCCACCGTCAACCACGCCATTTACTGGAACCTGGTCGACGGTTACGCCTACGGCGCGGTGCAGGGAGATATGAGCGCCGGGGAGAACTACTACCACGGAGGTCTTTTGCGCTTTGACCTTTCCCCAAAGCCTGCCTATGACGTGATCTGCGACCTCTTCCGTCACCGCTACCACACAGACGAGCGCGCCGTAACCGATGCCGACGGCTGCGTGACGCTGCGTGGCTTCTTCGGAGATTACGCCGTTCATGCCGAGAAAAACGGCACGGCAGCGGACGGAACGCTTTCCCTTTGCCAAGACGGAGATCGCGCTACCCTTCTCCTCTGACCGGGAACCGAAAACACCCCTGCCGGGGCGGCTTGCCGCCCCGGCAGGGGTGTTTTTTCAGATTTCTTTGCCGGGTGTGCGCGGGGGAAATTCAGGGGGAAACGGTACCCCCATCTCGGTGTGCGCCCGGTTCGGCACGGGCGGATCGCCCACCGGCGGACGATGGGGATTCTCTTTCCCGGGGAAGTCTTTTACGCTTTTCGGCGTGCCGGATGGCAGTTTATCGGTTTCGTTTTTTTCTTTCATATCCATCACCTCACCCCCAGTATGCGCCGCCGCAGGGCGTTTTATGTGCAAAAAACCGACGTGCCGGAGCGGAATGGGCAAAGCGCCCCTTGTAAATCGCGCGGCGCTGTGCTACAATGAAAGAAAACCATACGGAAGGAAAGACCGCCATGTTACCCCCTGCCTTTTGTGCGCGTATGCAGCGCCTGCTTGCCGAGGATTATCCCGCATTTCTGCACGAAATGACCCAAGAGCCACCACGCCACGCCTACCGCGTAAACCCCTGCAAAGCGCCGGATGCGGCGGCGGTACACGCCGCCCTCGGGGGAGAGGCGATTCCCTATGCCGAAAGCGGTTACCTGACCCCGAGCGAAAAGATCGGCACCAGCCCCTACCACCACGCGGGGGCGATCTATTCCCAGGACCCCGGCGCCATGGCGACCGTTGCCGCGCTGGCAGAAATCGACCTGCGCGGGGCGCGGGTACTTGATGTTTGCGCCGCACCCGGCGGAAAAAGCGCGCAGCTTGCCGCCGCCGTGGGGCGGGAGGGCGCGCTGGTGCTTTGCGAATATGTGCCGGCACGCTGCAAAATTCTTGTGGGGAACGTGGAGCGGCTGGGGATTCCGAACGCCCTGATACGGAACACGGATGCGGGCACGCTGGCAGCCGACTACCCGGACGGGTTTGACCTGACGCTGGTGGACGCGCCCTGCTCGGGCGAGGGAATGTTCCGCAAAAGCGAAGAAGCGCGCGCGGGGTGGAGCGTGGAAACCGTGCGGCACTGCGCCGCCCGGCAAAAGGAAATTTTGGCGCACGCCGCGCGCACGGTACGCCCGGGCGGCTACCTGCTCTACGCGACCTGCACCTTCTCGGAGGAAGAAAACGAAGAGGTCGTTCTGGATTTTCTTGCCGCGCACCCCGCGTTTTCCACCGTGCCGGTGGCGGGCGCCGTACAGGCATGCACGGCGCCCGGGCTGCGCGGGCTGCACGACGCGCGGAGGTTTTACCCCCACCTGGCGCCGGGGGAGGGGCAGTTCTTTGCCCTGATGCGACGAAGCGGGGCGGCGAACGTCGCCGCCCCCGCCTACCGGGACGCCGCGGGGATGCCGAAAAAAGAAGAACACGCGCTGCTTGCCGCTTTTTTTGCGGATGCGTGCGGGGATGCCCGCATGGCGGACAGTGTGCGCACGCTTGGCGGCAAACTGATTCTGCCGCCCCCGCTCCCCCTCCCTGCCCGCACCGTTTTTGCGGCGGGCGTGCTGTGCGGCGAAGTGCGCGGACGGGTGTTTTTCCCGCACCACCAACTCTTCTCTGCCTACGGGCAGCGCTTCCGGCGGCAGATTTCCCTCACGGCAAATGACCCCCGCCTGCCGCTTTACCTGCACGGGGACGTGATTCCCGCCACCGACGCCCCCGCCGGCTACGCCTGCGTGCAGTTTGAAGGCTGCCCGCTCGGCGGGGCGAAAGTGGTGGAAGGGATTGCCAAAAACCTCTACCCGAAAGGACTGCGGCAATAAAAAAAGCCCTGCGGGCGAAAGGAGTTTTTTCTTGAACAAGATCCATACGCTACAACTGGAGGCACTTCCGCCCTACGAATTTTCGTTTTACCTGGCGGACCGCCCCGAAATGCAGGCGGCACGGGTCTTTCCCTGCCATGTGCACGACACGCTGGAGGTTTATCTGCTGCTGGAGGGCGACATTTCCTTTTCGGTGGAGAGAAACGTCTATCGTCTCCTCCCGGGGGATGTGATTCTCTCCCGCCCGAACGAAATGCACAACTGCATCCAGAACAGCCCCTCGCCCCACCGCCATATGTGCTTCTGGTTCACCCCGACCAGCCCCTTTTTGTTCGGGGATCTGACGGAACACCGGTTCGGGGAGGGCAACTGCCTTTCCCTTGCCCCCGCGGAACTCGACCGCATTTACGAAACGGCAAAGGAACTGACCGCGACTGAGGACCGAATGCGGTTATATCTGTTTTCCCTCCTGCTGCTGGACGCGCTGCGCCGCAATCCCCGCCTGCGGGAGGGCAGCCGGGTGGAACTGCCGCCCGTGCTGCGCGACATTCTTTCGGATATGGACGCGCATTATACCGAAAACATCCGCCTGGATGTGTTCGCCGCCCGCCATTTTATCAGCCCCAGCACCATGGGGCGGCTGTTTGCCTCCTACCTGCACACCACGCCGCGCGCCTACCTGGAGACCAAGCGGCTGGCGTACTCCCGCGTGCTGCTGCGCAACGGCGCCCGGGTGAGCGACGCGGGGGAGGCGGCGGGGTTCCCCGATGATTCCGCCTTTATCCGGCTGTTCCGTCGTCGGTTCGGCATGACGCCGCATCACTACAAGACGGCGCCCCCCGTTGAATTTTCCCGATTACGGTATGAAGATAAAGAAGAATCCCCAACGTAATCAGCAACCCGATGGCGGAAAGCACCTGTTGCGCATAAACCGAAATGCCAAAGAAACGGTTGCCCGATGCCTGAATGTGAGACACGAGCGCACTTGCCGTAAGGGTGGAAAGAAAACCGAGCGTACCCGCAAGGGTGTTTTTGAGGGCAAGGGCACCGGTGCGGTTCTCGGGCGCTACGTAATCATAGATCAGGTTGATCTCTCCGCTGTTGACCCCCGCCATGCCGATGGCGTTCAGCACGTAATAGACCGTATAGAACACCTTGCCGTTTGCCGGCACGGTGAACATATTGACAAGGAAGCCGAGCGCCTCAATGGCGTAACAGATTTTGAGCATGGTGGCAAAAGAAAAGCGGTCGGCAAGACGCCCGAAGGGGCGGGAGCAGAGCGAACGCGCGATGCTGTACGCCACCGAAAGCAGCGCCACAAAGGTCAGGCTGAACCCCAGTTCCCGGTTCTGATAGGTGCCGAAAAAGGGCATGGTGGCATAGTTTGCCACACTCCAGAGCACGGAAATTGCCACCACCCGCAGCAGGTTGCGGTCGGCAAACAGTTGCCGCAGTTCGTCGGCGGGGTGGCGTTCGCGCCGGGGAGTTGGCTTCTCTTTGGAAAAGACCAGGGTCAGCGTATGCAGCGCCGAAAGCACGCAGATGGTGATCGCGCAAAGCAGGAAGGCGGCGTACACGTTCCCCGCGTCATAATACCGGTCGCAAAGGGAGCCCATGACCATGGAGAAGGTCATGCCGCCGAGCAGCGAAACCATTTCTTTGGTGGCGGTAAAGCGCCCGCGCGCCCCATCCGGTACCAGTGTCATGTACCAGTTGATCTTCGGGGATGAGATGATGTTGGAAATCACCTGCCCGAGCAGCAGACAGACCGTAAAAAGGGCAATCTTTCCCCCCGGTGCAAGCGGCAGAAACGGAATGGCATACACCAGTGCATAAAACACCTGCCCGACGATGTGAAGCGCCGTGACCCAGTGTTTGACCGGCGTGCGCCCCGCAAGGAAGATGGAAACGAACTGAAACCCCGACCCGAGCGAAACAAACGCGCTGACAATGCCGGTTTCGGCATCGCTCATGCCGATGGCGGTGGTCACACGGGCAAGAAATGCCCCGGTGAGCAGAAGCGAGATCCAATATTCCAACGCCGCCTCAAGAATATACAGAAAGCGGCTTTTGCGGTAAGGGTCGGTTTCCGGGCGGGTAACGGTCGGTGTGACGTGTTGCATGGGAACCCTCTTTTTGTTTTTTCTCCATCATAGCAC